>JAYENH010000394.1:0-12932 GCA_034721995.1 Bacteroidota bacterium | reverse complement strand
CCGGGGCAAAGAATACGACAATGCGATTTCTTTTATCCGTGCAGCAAGGACACTAATAAAAAACAAGCCTGATGTTACTTCTAAATTTAACTACTACTTGGGTATATGTTATCTTAAATTAGACATGCCTTATTTTGCTCTGTTTTATTTTGAAAAGAACAAAATGTGTTTAAAATCAAAATTATTTGCCGGCATTTCTAATATTTATTTACATAACTGTGATTCTGCAATTGCCAAATTCAATACAATCATTACATATAATGATGAAACAGCAATCAAAGACGTAGCAAAACGATTAATTATTTATTGCACAGTTGGAAGAAGGAATGGTAGAAAAATCCCAATAGTAGCAGGGTCACTCTCAGTAATACCAGGTCTTGGGTATGTATATACGAAACATTATCAATCGGCATTATCGGCACTTATGCTAAATTCACTGTTATTAGGGTCGAGTTACGAATTTCATAAAAGAGGTTATAAGGCTGTTTCTATTACTTCTTTGGCAATTGCTATTACTTGGTATATTGGGAATATTTATGGGGCTATTGCTTCGGCAAAACGAGTTAACGAAAAATCAGAAAAGGATTTTTTTGAAGAGATATTTAGGGGATTTCCAGATTTGCTAGAGCTTTGATAATTCAATATTAACTCACTTATTTATTGCCTTTTTGAGGTAATTATATCTTATGAATTACCCTGACCTTTTTATTTAATTTGCCAATAATACAATACCCATAAACTTGAAGTTATGAATACAATAAAATATTATTCAAAGAAATCTATGATTGCAATTCTGTGCTTCGCCTTTCTTATTAGTGGTTGCAATAAGGATAATAGTGATAGCAAATCACTGTCTTTTTGTTTCAAAGATGGATATATCAAAGATCATGGCTGGGTTGTTTTGCATAATCTTTCGGGAACAGAAGTAATCGACTATAAACGGGTTGAAAAAGATGGTTATGTCAGCTTTGGAAAAATAGATGAAAGCTCTGTTACTATTTCATATATTGTGATAGAAAAAGTAAATGGAGATAAAGGACAAAATAAATTTATAGATATTAATTCATACTATGATGTTCCCATTGGGAACTGGAAAATTGAAAATTATAAGTTCAGTAAAGAATCACTGGGTACAGCCAATATTTCAATGACATATCCTCAAAGTAATTATAATGAGTATTTTCTAAGCACATCCGACAATTATATAAATTCTACAGAAGTACCTACAGGTGGAATAAATCATGTATTGGAAACACATAGAATTGAAGATGGTGACAAATATTCTATTTATGGTTCTGTTTTGAATAACGATGGTGGTTATTGTGGCTGGCTCCTCGACCAGGATTTCTATTCGAATCAGGTCAATTATTATTATCTTGCTTTAGACCGGCCATTAAATATCGCTGATGTTACATCCAGTCAACCTTTACACGATATCTATTTGTACGGATGCAGATATCAGCCATATTCAAGCCTTAGGGTGTTTAAGAAGCGGTATAATGAACTCCCTCAAAATGAAGAGATAAACCATAAACTCTATTATCCCGAAAACATGCCTGTTGATAAATGGATGCTTAGGTGTTTTTATAATCCCGAAGGAAGTAGTTGTGGGTACACGAAATTTTTTGATAAAGAGCAAGGTTTACCGGAAAACCTAATTATACCAAATAATAATATAATTGCCACTTATGATGAATATAATGACGAAATCACAAATATTCAAATAAATGGAACTGCAGATAATATTTTTGGAAGATGGAGTTATTATCAATATGATGATTCTATATTTATTTATTGGAAAGTATATGCGAACAGGGATCGCCTAAAAATTTCAAAACCCCAATTGCCTTTTGAGGTTATTCAGGATATTGGTGAAACACTAAATAATATGGAATGTGATTATGTTGGTATTATTGATTACAATACAACTTCAAACCATGCTGACATCATTAATAGATTCTTTATTAGCGATATACTTAAAGATGAGCTATATGATGAGAGTTCTGATTGTTTGTATTTTTTCAATTATAAATAGCAACAAATGTAAAGTTTTACGAGGTTGTTTATATTGTTTTAATATGTGAATAAAAGTAGTAATATAAAATTAATAGATATGAAAAATATAATTATATTATTTACAATGACAATAGCCCTTTTATGTCTAAATACAAATTTGCCTGTACAATACCCTAATTTGAATGGGCTGCTGGTTTTGGTGGTATAAGTGGCTATGACCATGGAGATGTTGTGGCAATTGATGCACTGGAAATATTTACACAACAGGTAATTTCGAAGGCACTGTCGATTTTGATCCCGATGCATTCGGGATATTTAATCTTACGTCAAAAGGAAACACTGATATTTTTATCTCGAAATTAAATGCTTCAGGAAATTTTATTTGTGCAAAATCGATGAGCGCATGGTATATTGATTAAAGTTTCGAGATATTGTGTTTACCATCCGATTTTAAAATTTTATTTTCCAATTTGTTTTATATTGATTACCTTTATTTGCAAAAGGTCATTTTAGCATTATTAACAATGCAAAATCTTACTTTCATACGACTATTTCGTTTTATCGTATTACAGATTTCCTGTACTAAAGACGATTCAAATCCACCGAATAATTCTTTGATTTCATCTTTTACTATTGATCCTAAGATTGGTGATACCGAAACAGTTTTTGTTTTTGATGCCAGTACAAGTACCACTCTGGAACAAACATCCCAAAGTTTACAAGAACGATGGGACTTCGATGGCGATGGGATTTGGGAAGTCGATTGGGGCACTGATAAAATTGCCAATCAACCGACAGGCAAACCAACAATTATCCTATATCATTTTTTGTTTTGTGAAACAACCGGTTTCTAAACGACGACGACATTAACAATGCGTATTTCAGCCATCTAAAATATAATGCAATATAAATAATGATACCGAATAACCACATAACTGCAACATTAACCCAATATGTATTGTAATATTTGCCAAACAAATATTTTTTAGGGGCATAGAAATGCGAACGGATAAAATCGTGTCCCGGGAGCTTAAAAACCGGATCGATTTTTTGGATCATCTCCTTGCCGGTACATAGTATCCTTGTTTGGCTATTTGTTCTTCTTAACATATCCGACAGTGCCTCGTTGAAGTATTCATCCTTATTTTTTCTAAATTCGGCACGGCCTGTAGCTGAATTTTGTCGAAGATTGATATAATTATCTTGTTTGGTACTTGCCAGTTTGTACAGTTTATCGTAGAAAGAATAAAGGCTTTCTAAGTATTTCCCTGCTTCCGATTTAAAATAGTTTTTGTCCTCCATCGACGATGAAGCAATAAAATGAAGCCTCGAGTTTGTTTTGCTTTCTTTTTCTATTTCACTTCTTATTAATCTAAAAACCATGTCCGATTCATCCTTTTTATCATGGTTTTTATCCAATATGGTCAACAGCCTTAATTTTTCCTGTAACTCAGGTATCCAATAATTTTTTTTATAATTTGCCTTACTTTTTGCAATGTCATAAAATACCATTTCTTTTTGAAAATTATTTCCAAGAAATTGTTTTACAGCAAGAGCTTCGAAACCCCAGCGGGAAAAAGTCATTTCGCCAAACCAGGGAACTTTATCGTGCGACGAAATAGCAGGGTTCATTTTATCGTAAGTAATAAAAGCCCCGCCAAGTACTATTTGTGGGATAATTAGAAACGGGATAAGGATGTAAACATTAATAGTTGTTTTTAGTCCATCGGAAATAATCAGCCCCGATAAAATTCCCAAACACCATATCGAAAACAAAATTATCCAATGATAAAACAACATTCCTTTTATTTCTAAAACAAAATTTGCTATAAGCACAAAACTTAACGACTGAATAGCTGAAAGAATGAACAGGATAAAAATCTTAGAGCTCAGGTAACTCGACCAGCTTAGGTTTAAAAAAGATTCGCGCTTACGGATTTTTCTGTCTTTAATAATTTCCTCGCTACTAACTGTAAGCCCAATAAATATTGCAATTATCACAGCCATAAAAAGATATACGGGCAAATTGTCATTTTCCCTGTAAATATACTTGCCCATTACCCGTTCATCTAAAGCTCCCGACTTTACAATAAAAGACAGCAAAAGAGCCAGCAATGGGGCTTCAAATAAATTGATCACCAAATATTGTTTTCTTGCAAGTTTGGAATAAAAATCGCGGGTTACAAAAACCCAAAACTGCCTGAACCATCCAGGGCTGTTTAATTTTGATTTTGGCAAAGAATCAGGGCAACAGACTTTTATCACATTGTGTTCTTCGTGGCTCTTATAATATTGGTTCCATTCCCATGCCGATATTTTACGGGTGTTGGTTGTGCGCCCAAACTCATCAATAATTTTTGCCTCTACAATATCGAATATCCTTTCGTGGTTTACATTTCCACACACACTGCATTCGCTCTCTTTCCAATCGGCATGAAGTATGTGGCTTTTAAAATATATGAGCGAATCAATAGGGTTGCCATAATAAATAAGGTATCCTTCCTTATCTAGAACAATTAGATTATCAAACATTTTAAAAATCCCCGACGAGGGTTGATGGATAACCGTAATTATTAGTTTTCCTGCAAAGGACAGCTCTTTTAACAGGTCCATTATATTTTCCGAATCGCGCGACGATAAGCCCGATGTTGGTTCATCAAGAAAAAGAATATCAGGTTTCCTGATAAGTTCCATAGCAATGTTGAGCCGCTTTCGTTCGCCACCGCTAATTTTTTTGTCTAAAGGCGAACCCACCTTCAAATCGGCTACATCATCTAATTCAATCGACGATAATGTATCGAGGCAAAGCTGTGTAAGCCTTTCGTCCGATAAATCTTTAAAACATAATTTAGCATTATAAAACAAATTCTGAAAAACGCTAAGGTCTTCAAACAAAAAATCATCCTGCGAAACAAAACCAATAATACCGGAAATATCTTTTCCCGATGCAATATCGACATTGTTCAGCATAACTTTTCCGGTATCGGGGACAAGGCTTCCGCTAAGGATATTCATCAGCGTTGATTTCCCCGTGCCACTGGCTCCAATAATCCCAACCATTCTTCCCGATTGGGCCTCGATATTCATTTTACGGATACCAGCCTTACTGCCTGGATAAGTGTAGGAAATATCTTCGGCACGCAAAACAATTGCATCTTCTATTTCATTTTTTCTGAAAGCATTGATTATTTCGCTGTAATAAATTGCTTCTATTTTGCTATCGCGAATTGTTGCCCCGGGTGTTAAAATTATGCAGCTATTGTGAGGTATTATATGTCCGTTAAGGTAAAGCTCGTTGCTGCCATAGTAGCGAAAAATGAACAAGTCTGCATTTACAATCTGCAACATTTTTATTGTTCCATCAAGGTTTGGCCAATGTTGCTGAAGTGCAAAAATATCGCTATCGGGTTGATTGCCCGAAACATACAACATTTCGCTATGTGGCTTTATTTTATCAAAATCGCTTATGGCAAAATCTCTTATTGCCATGCTATCTTTTGGCGACAAATTAAATGAATCGGAAATTGTATTAATAAAATCTTTTTCCTGATCCGATATTTCCGCTTTTCCGGCTTTGGCAAATTCCCACAGGCTAAAAAGCAACATTACCTTTTGAAGTTGTGTAAGTTCTTTATTAATATCCGTGCAAATTTTTAGAACTTTTACTGAATCATGAGAAAGGATTTTTTCCTTTTTCTTGCTGCCCGAATGTTTCTCGATCGAAAGCCGGTAATACTCGTCATAAATCTGAATGTATTCTTTGGCGACAACACTGTTCAACTTTTGCTTTAGAAAAACCTCTACAATAGTCCTTCGATTCGAAACATTGCTTTCGGGTCTTGCAATTATTGCGAATAATTGCATTAATGCACGTAATATACTACTACTCAATTTTGCTTAAAATTTTATGTAAAACCCTTTTGTTAAATCTTTATAGGCTTCGGTATAGTCATGTCTTTTTTCATTTTCAATAACCAAAGTATCTGTTTCTACGAGTACTTTGTTAAAACTAAGTTCAAGTAATACCCTTAGTACGCTTTTGTTTTTTTTGGGTTTCAATAAAAGTTTTCGCGTGCAGTACAAATGTTTTTTTTTCGATTTCTCAAGAAAACCATGTATGCTGTTATCAGGAAGGATTACAGATAATTTGCCATTTTTATTTAATAAGATCGAAGCACTATTAATAAGTTCATCGATTGATAAATTTACATTATGCCTGGCAATATTGCGTTTTTTATCGGGGGCGTGCAACGAATTTTCGAAATATGGCGGGTTCGAAACTATGTGATCAAATTTGTGTTTATGCGAAACGGCCAATTCCTGAAAAGAAATATTTTTGGGCGATAAGCGGTTTTTCCAGGGCGAGGCATCGAAATTATCCTGCGCCTGCTCAATGGTATCTTCATCAATGTCGATGGCCAGAACGGATATATCGGGAAACCTTTGTACCAGCATAAGGGAAATAAGGCCGGTACCGGTGCCGACATCCAAAACCGATTTTGCCCCCGCACAATTTGCCCATGCACCAAGCAAAACACCATCGGTGCCAACCTTCATGGCAGTTTTGTTTTGCCACACTGTAAATTCCTTAAACCTGAACCATTGATTTGGCATAGTGTAAAGAAAGAGAAAAAGAACGAGAGAGCGAGCCAGGGAGAAGTAAGAGTGAGGGGGGGGAGAAATATGAGCTTTGACCAAAAAGAAACAATTCGTTTAATCCCGGGCCTCCGGACTTTGTTAGTTTTAGCTGTTTGAATTTTACAATTATCTTTCCTTTCATTTTCACAAAATCCTCACTTCCCCTCTTTTTTGTCTAAGCGGTTCAACCCTTCAATGCTTAATGGATAGTTTGGCATAATCTGAATGGCTTTCTCGTAATCCTTCCTTGCCGGAACGAATTCTCTTTTTTGCTCGTAAGCAAATCCACGGTTGTGCCAGGCCTGGTAATAATTGTTTTTTAATTCAATGGATTTTGTGAAAAGCTCAATGGCTTTATCTAAATCATCCATGAAATGCAAATAAATATATGCCTTATTATAAATTGCAAACAAATAATCAGGCTCGGCTTTTTCCAATAAATCATCGTAAGTTCTCAGGGCTTTTTCAGGATTATTGTTATTCTGATAAAACATTGCCATGTTATAATAAGCCTCGATACTGTTGGGTACAACCCGTAGGGCATTGCGGAAAAACTGCAATGTAAGGCTGTCTTGTTTAACAGCGTGTAAAGAGCCAAGCAACATCCAGGCATCGTAATACTCAGGGTTTTTTTCTACCGAAGTAAAAAGGCTTTCCAGGGCACGGATTGTATCGCCGGTTTCTTTAAATATCAACGACTTGATAAAATAAACACGTGCATTGTTCATATCTAAGTTTTGGGCTTTCAGGATATAATCCATCGACTCTCTGTATTGTTCAACATACAAATGAATCTCGGCAAGTTTTAAAATGGCATTAGTGTTTTCAGGATCAATCCAGATACATTTGTCAAGGCTTTCTTTTGCTTTCCCAGACTTGCCTGTAAGCAATTGATATTCTGCCAACAAAAGAAGATAATCAGTATTTGTAGAATCTACTGCCAGGGCAATTTCCATGTCATTGATAGCGGGGTTGAATTTCTCCTGTTCAACAAACAGTTTTGCCCGCCTCACGAAAAGTTCCGGGTTTTTGTTACCTGCATTTATTTGTGCAGTAATAAATTCGATTGAAGACGAATCGGCTATTTCTTGTTTGTTTTTTTCTTTATGTCCACTTTTATTTGGATTGCAAGACCAAACAGCAAGGAGTAATGTTATCAGAATTAGAATATATCGTAGCATTATTTAGGTTTTTAGTTTGTTGTTTCAGGATTTTATTTCTATCGATCTCACATAAGGTTTTTTTCCGACAAAAACTATTGGCAGTTTTATTATGTTTTCTATTTTATTGTCTTTTAATTCTTTGTCGTATTCTTTTGTTTCGATTTGCATTCCTGCATTGGCTATTGCATTGTTTATCCTTATCTCAAAATCTTTTTTCTCTTCCGATTTTTTTCTGCTGTCAATTGTTTTTATTTCTATTACAATTCCATTTTTGCTTATGTCGAAAGGGCGCAATAAAATATCGTACCGTCCCTCGCCACTTTCGCGGTTCGAGCGTATCATGTAATCGTCTCCAAGTATTGCAAGCAAGCCAAGCATGTATGAATGAAAAGCATTTTCGGGCTCCGGTGTTTTATCGAAATAACTAAAGGTGTCGCCCATGAGCAATTGCAGGTTTCTTTCGAACTCTTGCAAATTATTATTTACAAGGTTTTTTGCAGTATTATACAAAAGCGATGATGAGATTTGAAGATTTTCCGAAAGCCAATCGGCGATGATTTCGCTAAAAAGTTTTTTTATTTCCCCGTTTGGGATGCTCAAATCGTAATAATCGAGCTTAACTAAAGTAGTGGCTTGTTCGGGAATTGGTGTGGCTTTTAAATAACCTGTATAAAGGAGGAGCGACCATAAAAGCTCTTTTGTTTTTTTAGATAAATCAGGAAAAACAATATCTTCTTCTATCTTTTTCCTGATTGTTTTGCCCTGCAACAGTTTCTCAAAATTTGCTTTTATATAATCAAAATCTCTTTCAAATATTCGCTCACGTATTAATTCATTGGAACTCGAATTTGCCCAATAAGTTTGAAATCCTTCATCTTCTTTTGACACATAATTTAGTATCGACCAGGGATTGTAAATGTTTTCACTTTTACCAAAGCGGTATCCATCGTACCATTCTTTTATTTCGCTGTAAGGAGTTTCAACTTTAAAATCCTTAATAATTTGTTTTACCTCATTTTCGGTAAAGCCAAATTTATCGGCAAATCCATAATTAAGTATAGTATATACACCTAAATTATTCAAGCCACTAAAAATATTTTCTTTGGCAACCCTCAATATTCCTGTAGCAACTCCTTTATAAATATCAGAATTATCTTTTAACGCTCCACTTAAAAGGCCTCGCATAAAATCAATTACTTCGTCGTAATATTTTTTGTATCCTGCCTGGATCGGTGCATCGTATTCATCAATTAATATAATAACTTTTTCGTTGTGGTATCGGTGTAAGTATTCGCTTAATTGTTTTAAACTAACTTCAAATTCAAATTCATCTCCGGTCTCATCAATTATCCTGATAAATTTATTCTTCTCAAAATCATGTAATATGCTACTGTCTAACAAGTATGTAAATTGTTTATACAGCTTGGCAATTTCCGATTTAATATGTTTCAAAGTTCTTTCCCATGTTTTTTTTTTAGCATCTTTAAATGTCAGATAAATAACGGGATATTTTCCGCAATGCTCTATAATGTCATCTCCGGTTTTCCATATTTCCAATCCTGTAAACAGCTTTTCGTTTTCCGGTTCATTTTTATCGAAGAAATACCTTAGCATCGACAAATTGAGGGTTTTTCCAAAACGACGGGGCCGGGGCAATAATAAAACCGCATTTTGCGATTTTATCACTTCTTTTATGAATAACGATTTATCGACAAAATAGCTATCGTTTTTTATTATATCCTTAAAATCGGAGTATCCAAGATTCAAATCTTTCATAATTCTGAATTTAGATTATAGGCTTTTGTCATTTCTTGACAGCCAACGCTTCCTTTATTTTGGCTTCCAATTCGTCGAACAATTCAGGATTGTCTAACAGAAGTGATTTTACTGCATCGCGCCCCTGGCCTAATTTTGTGTCGCCATAGCTAAACCACGATCCACTTTTTTTAACAATGTTGAATTCAACTCCGAGGTCGATAATTTCGCCAATTTTTGAAATTCCTTCGCCATAAATAATATCGAATTCTGTTTTACGGAAAGGTGGTGCAAGTTTATTCTTTACCACTTTAACTTTTGTGCGGTTACCTTTAATTTCTTCGGAGTCTTTTATCTGGCTCGATCTTCTTATATCAATACGTACCGAAGAATAAAACTTGAGGGCATTACCACCTGTTGTAGTTTCAGGATTACCGAACATCACCCCGATTTTTTCGCGCAACTGGTTTATAAAAATACATGTAGTTCCTGTCCTGTTGATGTTGGCGGTAAGTTTACGCAGGGCTTGCGACATTAATCTGGCCTGGAGGCCCATTTTGGAATCGCCCATTTCCCCTTCGATTTCTGCTTTTGGGGTAAGTGCTGCCACCGAGTCGATAACCACTATATCTATTGCCCCGGAACGTATCAGGTGATCGGTGATTTCGAGGGCTTGTTCGCCATTGTCGGGTTGCGATATAAACAGGTTTTCGGTATCGACACCAAGTTTTTCGGCATAAAAACGATCGAATGCGTGTTCGGCATCAATAAAGGCTGCCAGCCCACCAGCTTTTTGTGCTTCGGCAATGGCATGGATGGCCAATGTAGTTTTTCCACTCGATTCGGGCCCGAATATTTCGACAACCCTGCCACGAGGAAAGCCGCCAATTCCCAGTGCATGGTCGAGGCCAATGGAGCCGCTAGAAATTACAGGCACGTCAACTACAACTTTTTCGCCCATTCTCATTATGGTGCCTTTGCCATAATTCTTTTCGATTTTATCAATTGTAAGGTCCAATGCTTTCAACTTTTCTTTTTTAATCTCGACTTCGTTATTTTCTTTTGCCATAGATGTATATTTTAGATTATTAAATTGCTAAATTGCTATTTGCTTGATTCTCACTACTTAAAACTCTCCTAAAATTTGTTCAACATGAGCTTTGGTATTTACCTTTTTGAACAATTTTTCTATTTTGCCTTTTTCATCAATAATAAAAGTTGTGCGGTAAACACCCAAAAAGGTTCGACCGTACATTTTCTTTTCGCCCCATACTCCGTAGGCCTCCATTATTTTTTTGTCTTCGTCCATTATTAATGAAAATGGCAAATTGTGTTTTTCGATAAAGCGATGATGTGATTTTACTGTGTCGGGGCTTATACCATAAATGTCAAATCCTTTTTCTTTCAAGATTTCGTAATTGTCGCGCAAATTACACACTTCGTTTGTGCATCCCGGGGTGTTATCTTTGGGATAAAAAAACAGGATTACCTTTTTTCCTTGCTGTGCTGACAGCGAAAATTCATTTCCATCGTGATCGACAGAATTTATTTCAGGTGCTATATCATTCTCTTTTAGGTGTGTCATAACTAATAAGTTTATTAAAACACAAATGTACTTCTTTTCAAACTATTTGGGAAACCGGGCAAGATGTTTTGGGAAACAGTCTTCAGTCCTCAGTCGGCAATCGGCAGTATCTAAGTTTACTTCACAATTTGTGGTGCGGCAGGTGGATGGTAAGATAGTGATTTCCTGTCCATGATATTTTTTCAGTTCAGTAATTATTGAATAGCTTTTCTGTCGCATTTCGTGGAATTTACAATAATCAATCGACAATAATCAATCGACAATAATCAATCAACAATAATCAATCAACAATAATCAATCAAATACTTACTGCTTCAACTTCTAAATTCTCGGTATCGAAAATAAGAAAACCGTTTTTGAAACCACCTTTTGTAATGGAGGGTGCAATAATACACACGGGTTCGTCTGGCAATTTTTGTTTGCCGAAATCACTTTTCGATATGTTTTCACGAGTATAATACAATAGCCCAATGGGGTGGGAGTGGCCGATAATTCCAATTGTACATTTTCCCTCCAGCATAAAATCGAAATGAGCCTCAAAATCTATTGGATCGAAACAAAACTCCTGCTCCGAACCCGTGATGTTGGGATAAACAAAATGACTGAAAAGTATCCGTAGGCCATCGGTTTCAAATATTTCAATTTCTTTTTTTTCTGATAGAAATGCTATGTCATTTTTAGAATACTTATGGTGCATCTCGTTTTCTTCGTAAAGCCAAACCCGGCCTTCCGATATTTCTTTCTTCTCGAAATAATCAAGGTCGAACCAATTATTTGGATATTCAAATTCGGGCGAAATTTCAGGGATACGATTTGTTGCGTTCAGGTCGTGGTTGCCAAGAATTATAGTATCGCAATTTTCCCTGATAAGTTTAAGACACTCATGTGCCGAACGGGTATCGTAATGCTGATAGTACGGAACTCCAAAGCCTGATATGTCGCCGAGGCAAACAGTTTTGTCGATCCCCAATTTCTCAATCTTCCTGAAAGCAAGTTGCAGGCTTATAATATCTTCGTGTATGTCGGTTACAATTGCAATTCTCATGTTTGAAACTGTTTTGCAAAGATAAAATCCTCATTCGCTAAAGCTACGGAGGGCGAGAGACGTGGAAGCAAATCGTTTAAAATCAAATTAATCATGGTATGGGCTGCACTCAGTAATCGATATCAGAACAGCATGTTTTCTAATATCAAATCAGAAAGCGAAACCATTCCGATATATTCCCCATTTTCCTCTACCGGAGCCATCCGCAGGCCTGTTTTCATCAGTAGGTTGGCTACGTAACGTACATCCATACTGGCCGGTACGCATATAGCCGGTTTGCTCATAAT
This sequence comes from Bacteroidota bacterium, assembly GCA_034721995.1. GTDB lineage: Bacteria > Bacteroidota > Bacteroidia > Bacteroidales > M50B96 > JAIOYV01. The sequence goes on along the minus strand of JAYENH010000394.1, from coordinate 443 downwards.
CTCAAAAACATTGACCTCCTCCGAAGTTTTGTCCGGGATAATCACGCCTTTGATAAAATCACGTACCAAAACAATTCCATAAGCATCTTGTGGATCACGTTTTTTGACGATCAGGGCTTCGACCTTTTCCCGGCGCATAATTTCGACTGCCTCTCCGGCAGTAGCCATGCCATCGATAAAAACTATTTTTTTTGTCATCACATCCTTGGTACTTTGAAAACTTCTCTTTGTGTTCATGTTTATTCTTTTTAAATGGTATTGTCGATATTGGTAAATATTAAATTGTTGAATTGCCGTTTTATTTCTCGCACAACTGTGAGAGAATTCTTAACCTCATTAATTCACAAACCTACTTAATTTACTGAATACAAAATTAATACGAAAAGGAGAATGTATAATTCAAGTTGAATCAAGTAAATCATAAATATCATGAATAATCAAGG
>JAYENH010000393.1:0-3111 GCA_034721995.1 Bacteroidota bacterium | reverse complement strand
CGATATAAATGAATTATCGCCTGATGAACAAAAATTAATTGAAATATCAAAAGAAGCAATAAAAAATTCATATTCACCATATTCAAACTTCAAGGTTGGTGCTGCTGTTTTGTTAGATAACGGGGAAATAATCAGAGGAAGTAATCAGGAGAATGCAGCATATCCTTCGGGTTTATGTGCCGAGCGTGTAGCCCTTTTTTATGCCAATGCAAATTATCCTGAAAATAAAGTAATAGCAATTGCCATTACTGCTGCAAATGATAAAGGTATTTTGCAATTTCCAATTGCCCCATGTGGCAGTTGCCGACAAGTTATGTTAGAAACCGAACAACGATTTAATAAAAGTATAAGGACATTTCTAATGGGGAATGATAAAATATATAGAATAGATAGTGTAGAACAACTTCTTCCTCTTCATTTTAACAGAAATTTTCTTAGCCTGTAATACAAAGTTGAGATTTTGTTGTGTCTTCCGTCTTCCCACTCAATTAAACATATCCCATAATTTATCGACCGGTGTTTGTGCTATTATCTCAATTGGTTTGGAACTTACGGGATGAATAAAGGAAACCTTTCGGGCATGGAGATGTATGCTACCATCGGGGTTCGAGCGATTGAAACCATATTTTAAATCACCTTTAACCGGGCAAGCAACTTTCGATAGTTGTGCACGTATTTGATGATGCCTGCCGGTTTTTAAAATCACTTCGAGCAAAAAATAATTATTTGATGTACCAATGATGCGGTAATATAGTTCGGCCATTTTAGAATCTGCAATTTTTTGCTCATAAGCATAGCTTTTGTTTTGTTTGTTATTGCGTTTCAGGAAATGAATTAGTGTGCCTGATTCAGCCGGTGGCATATTTTTTACTATAGCCCAATAGCTTTTATTAATGGTTTTATCTTTGAACATTTTGTTGATGCGCACGAGGGCTTTTCCTGTTTTTGCAAAAAGCACAACACCACTCACCGGTCTGTCTAAACGGTGAGGAAGACCAAGAAAAACATCACCGGGTTTGTTGTATTCCTTTTTAATATACGATTTTACAAGTTCGACAAGGGGAATATCTCCTGTTTTATCGCCCTGTACAATTTGCGAAGGTTTTTTATTGATGGCAATCAGGTGGTTATCTTCGTAAAGTATGTCGGATTTTGTGATTTCCATAATGCAATATAATAATGGTGAAACATTCTTTTTATCAAATGCAAAAGTATTTGAATAATTTATGATTTCATACCTTTGCGCCACCAAATTATTGAAAAATGAGGATCGATATTTTAACTGTGTTACCGGAATTATTGCATGGCCCGCTCGACCATTCCATAATAAAAAGAGCGCGATCGAAAAGTGTTGCCGATGTACATGTGCATAACATCAGGGATTATTCGCAAGACAAACACAAGCGAACCGATGATTATTCATTTGGAGGTGATGCGGGTATGGTTATGACTATCGGGCCAATTTTTCGCTTAATCGAAAAACTTAAGTCTGAGCGGGATTACGACGAAATTATTTATACATCGCCCGATGGAGAAATTTTCGAGCAGAAAACCGCAAACCGGATTTCATTACTAAAAAACATCATTATTCTTTGTGGCCACTACAAAGGAGTGGATCAAAGGGTGCGCGACCATCTTATTACCAAAGAAATATCAATAGGCAATTTTGTAATGACAGGTGGAGAGATTGCTGCAGCTGCAATTGTTGATAGTATTGTAAGGCTAATTCCTGGTGCTATGTCAGACGAAACTTCTGCTTTATCCGATTCTTTTCAGGATAATTTATTAGCACCTCCGGTTTATACCAGACCATCGGTTTTTAACAACTGGGAGGTACCGGAAGTACTTTTATCGGGTAATTTTCAAAAAATCAAGGAATGGCAAATGGAACAATCGTTAAACCGGACAGAACAGCTTCGCCCCAATCTGCTAAAGGAAGATTAAAAAGCATCTTTATATCTTTTGAATTTTGTTAGCAAAACTATTTGCTTCATAAACATTTCATCTGTTCGTTGTTACAGATAATCAAATGCTATTTACCTTATTTACTATTCAATTATTTTAAATCGTTTAACTATCAATACCATATATTAATCCCATAAATCTTTTAAAAATCATATTGCCAGTAACCTTTTGCGAATAATATAGTATAAGTCGTTACAAACTTAAATCTGAAAACAACTTAAACTTTAAACTATTTGAAGCGATGGATCGATATAAATTAAATGAAAAGGATAAGAGGAAACTTAAAGTACTACTCGCCGAAGATAATATTATAAACCAGAAGATTGCTTCAATAAACATTTGCAAGTTAGGGCACGAAGTTGAATTTGCTAACAATGGAAAAATTGCAATTGAAAAATTTCAAGGTGCATATTACGATATTATCTTAATGGATTTACAAATGCCAATAATGGGAGGCATTGAGGCAACAAAAAAAATAAGAGAGATTGAAAAATCAAACATAAAGCGACCTATTAAAATTGTAGCTATGACCGCAAGTGCAATGCCTGAAGATAAACACATTTGCTTTGAAGCAGGCATGAACGATTATATTTCGAAACCTTTTAGACGTGAAGATTTATCAAGGGTACTCAACAATTATGTTAGTGCATAGAAACAATTTATCATATTTTAATTATAAAAAAGCTTGCCTCGAAGGGCAAGCTTTTTTATTGTATGATTGTTTGAAACAGCCGATTTCAAAAGATAAACTCCTTGGTTTCATCCACCAATTGTCGGTCGAAAGCCTTGTCTTTTGACTATTTCTTACCTACCTGCAGGCAAAGGCAGGTCAAAGACTTAAAAAACGGAAGTTTTCTTACTGGCACTAATTATGCTAAGTTTTATTTATAGGTAATGAGATACAAAACGTGCTTCCCTTGTCAATTTTGCTTTTCACACGAATCTCCCCTTTATTAATCTGAATTAGTTCTTTACACAAGATTAGGCCTAAGCCGGTTCCTTTTTCTCCATTTGTTCCTAATGTACTTTCCACCTCGCCATGCTTAAACAAATCATCTACAATATTTGGTTCGATACCTACTCCCGAATCCTCAACACAGCAACTTATCATATTATCCCTTTCTAATGAATATATCATGATTCTGC
>JAYENH010000392.1:0-3112 GCA_034721995.1 Bacteroidota bacterium | reverse complement strand
GAAAAACTCAAATACGTTTCAGAAAAAGAAAAGGAGTATAACGAAAAGTTTGCCAACCCGTACCAGGCAGCAAAATTTGGTTTTATCGACGATGTGATCGAACCACGCAACACAAGATTCAGGATTTGCCGTGCATTGCGGACCCTGGCTACAAAAAAGGTAACCAATCCTCCTAAAAAACATTCAAACATCCCGCTGTAATGGAAATCTCTATGGTACTCGAAAAAATAATGTTCGATTTGTCTAATATCGATTCTTACGGCTTAATTGTGGCTGCTGTTGGCTATGTGATTGTATTTAGTTCGTTGTTGATGCTTTATATTGTATTTGTCAATCTGCCCCGCGTTATCAATATAAAAATCCGTAACAGGTTGCGGAAAGAAGGAAAAGAATGTGCCGAACAGGAAGACCTGAGTATACCGGGCGAAGTGAATGCAGCAATTTCAACAGCCCTGTACCTTTATTTCAACGAAATGCACGACGAAGAAAGCAATGTGATAACCATTACCAAGGTGTCTAAAACTTATTCGCCATGGAGTTCGAAAATTTACGGGTTACGAAGTTTTAACCGGTCAAAATATTAATTTCTGAAAAATGAAAAAATTTGAATTTACAATAAGTGGCAATAAATACGAAGTCGATATAAAAAATTTCGAGGATAACATTGCCCGCATCGAAGTGAACGGAACCCCATATAAAGTTGAAGTCCACAAGAAAACGGTTACCACGAAAACACCAACCCTGGTGCGCAAACCAATGGCGAAAAATGGTGGCGGTAAAATCAAGAAACAGGTTTCGGGCTTATATCAGGTTATTGCACCCTTGCCCGGCACAATTATCAAAGTGCTTGTAAATGTAGGCGATAAATTGGAAAAGGGACAGAAAGTTTTGACCATGGAAGCTATGAAAATGGAAAACAAAATCAATACCGACAAAGAGGGTGTTGTTAAAAATATTAAAGTTGTTTCGGGCGATAATGTTTTGCAAAACGATGTGTTAATTGAAATTGAACAATAAGCCAATATGAAAAAATTATTAACAGTAATTGGCATAATCGCCATATTGAGCGTTATATGGTGGTTTTTTATCAATGCTGATAAAGTTGAAGCCGCAAATAATAATAATCAAATAAATGTAGAGCAACAAAATATTCAAGTTGATGATGCCAACAACAAAGCAATGCATGGCATAAAACGTTTTTTCGATTATACCGGTTTTGCTAATGCCACAAGCGGGCATATAATAATGCTATTGGTAGGTTTTTTTTTCATTTTCCTTGCCATTAAATACGAGTACGAACCATTGTTGCTGATTCCTATTGGTGTTGGGATTTTAATTGGGAACATACCCTTTTTCCAGGCCGAGAACTTTAATTTGCAATTGGGTATTTACGAGGAAGGTAGTGTTATGAACTACTTGTATTTTGGTGTAACGAGGGGAATTTATCCGCCTCTCATCTTTTTGGGGATTGGTGCCATGACCGATTTCTCATCCCTGATTTCGAACCCGCGGCTTATGTTGCTTGGTGCCGCCGCACAGGTTGGGATATTCCTGACATTTCTGGGTGCGCTTGCCCTGGGCTTTGCACTTCCCGAAGCCGGGGCTATTGGGATTATTGGAGGTGCCGATGGTCCGACAGCGATTTTCCTGTCGTCGAAACTTGCCAATGGGATAAACATTTTGCCCAATGGAGAAACCGTAAAAAACCTTATTGGTCCAATTGCAATTGCTGCGTACTCGTACATGGCCCTGGTGCCGGTTATCCAGCCACCTATAATGAAATTATTGACCAATAAGAAGGAACGACTTATCAGGATGAAGCCACCACGCTCGGTATCAAAATTGGAAAAAATACTTTTTCCTTTGGTAGGATTGATATTGACAGCGTTTATTTCGCCAAGTTCTTTGCCCTTGCTTGGTATGCTTTTCTTCGGAAATATATTAAAAGAATCGGGCGTAACCAAACGCCTGGCCGATACGGCACGAACTTCATTAATTGATATCGTAACCATTTTGCTTGGTATTACTGTTGGGGCTTCGACCCAGGCCGATGTTTTCCTTACTTCCGAATCGATTATGATTTTTGGATTGGGCGCTGTTTCGTTTATTGTAGCTACGGCAGGCGGAATTATCTTTGCTAAAGTAATGAACCTGTTTTTGAAAACCGACAATAAAATAAACCCATTGGTAGGTGCAGCCGGTGTTTCGGCAGTTCCAGATAGCGCGAGGGTTGTTCAGACCGAAGGTTTGAAGGAGGATCCGACTAACCATTTGCTGATGCACGCTATGGCACCAAATATTTCGGGTGTTATTGGTTCGGCAGTTGCAGCAGGCATTTTACTTAGCTTTCTTTTGTAGTTGATTAGTTTAGAGATTAATTAAGCGAAGCCTTAGAAAGCAAATCGATCAGGATTCAGATTTTAAAAATATCAAGTTGTACCGGGTTACAAAAATTAATATCTCCCAATCCTTTACCTGATATAGATTTGCCATAATAGTGCTAAGAAACAGGTAATAATTTTTGTGAAAAATTTGGTAATTAGACTGATCGGTCGTACATTTGCGAAAAATTAAAAGTATGTTATTACGGGGGGTAAACAACATCTTATTTTTAGTACTAATCCTTGCATTTATTGGATGTAACAGGAAAAGCGATCCACCTTATGAGTTTAAAGATCAGAACCTTCAGGGTAAAATTATAACTCAGCAATGGAGTTTTGTTGATGGTGTTGCCCGACTATCCCCCACAAGCAATGACACTTTATTGATAGGTTTGTATAATATCCATCTCGATCAGGATTGTTCGTATGCAGTAAGCGAGGAAGGAGTTAATTTCTTTGTCCCAAACCATCAGGGCATATTTCAACTTGCAAGCGAGTGGGAATCACCTCAGTCTGTTACTTTATATAGTGGTATTGATAACGAACATGCCTGGCGGGGAGCAATTGAAATTACTCAAATCGATACTGTAAATAATAGAATTTATGGAAACCTGGATGCCACAGTAGATGATGAATCATCGGTAAATGGCAAATTTAGTGTGTCTTTATGTAAATAATCATTTCATAGTTACTCCTTTCTTTATATGCATTATAGTTGCCCCGCACTTCCT
>JAYENH010000391.1:0-3127 GCA_034721995.1 Bacteroidota bacterium | reverse complement strand
AAAGTTCAAGGCTTGATTGGCTTTTTATTTCTTCTTTTCCGAGAACAGTTACGGCATTGTGCAATTTGCTTATACCGTGCTGTGTGCCTATCCACATATTGCCGAGGTGGTCTTGTTCGAGGCAACGTGTATGTCTGTGTATTAAGCCATCCGATTCCTTAATACTATACATTCCTGTATCGGTTAATACAGAAACACCTCCAACTGTTGCAAACCAAATAGTACTGTCCTCTGCAATTTCAATATCCCAAACCCAATTATTGGCCAGTCCATCAGCCTCGAAATAAAACTCCCATGTGCTACCCGATTTACATGCAACCCCATAGTTCGAGGCTATCCAAAGATTTCCTTCATAATCGGAACGGATATCCAAAAACCTATACCCAAAATCATCATTGGGGATATTAATAGGGATATAGATGTTACCTTGTAAATAAGCCATGCCATTCATTGTGCCTACCCAAAGTACACCGGACGAATCCCGTTCTATTGCATTGCAAGATAAATCCGGTATTCCCTGATTATAAGTTATCCAATTAGCAGGGTTCCAAAAATCGGGGCCAAAAAAATGCATACAGCCCCAACCTACTGACCAATAATCCTCTGATGCCTCAGAAACAAAGCCTGCCCCTGTTCCTGTACCATACGCATAAGTTGTGTCCCATGTACTGTTCTTGTAACGGTACATACGGTTATTTTCAAACATAACAACATTGCTGTCAAAATCAGATTTTATTAAATTATTATTAAAATTCTCATACTTTGTAAAGTAGCTTACCCATTGTGCAAGGTCAAATTTATTTACACCATTTTGAGTAGCAGCCCAAATTTCGTAATCTACACTTTCGTGAATGTCGTTTATCCGGTTTTCTGTAAGGCCCGAATTAGTTGTATAATATGTCCAATTTGCCGACTCGTATTTGCATAAACCTCCAGAATCCATACCAAACCAAACCCTGCCTTGCGAATCCAATAAGCCATAATTTACCATATTAGATGGCAAACCCTCGTTTATGGTGTGTCGATACCAATTAGTGCCTTCCTTATAAAACAATCCTAAATGGTCGGTTCCAAACCACAACCTGTTGTTAACAGTATCGTTAACTATTGTAGTAATACTCTCAATGTCAACCGAAGAATTGGTTAGTTGTGTAGGGTACAAAACAGACCATGTATTACCGTTTAGATAAGCAATTTCAATTCCACCTGCCCAGATAGTGCCTGTTTCGTCTTCCGAAATAATAGATGTGCCAGCTTGGTTATTACTCCATTGCAAACCATCGCTTGTGTTATATGTTGTCCATGTATTTCCGTTGAACATCGAAATGCCTAAGTTAGTCCCTACCCATATATTGCCTTGCGAATCTTCATAAATGCAGCTAACAAAATCGCCAGCTAAACCGGTACTGGTATTAAAAAGCTCGAAAGACAATCCGTTAAACTTCAATAAACCCGAAGTAGTCCCGATCCAAACATTTCCCTGGCTATCGCAATATATGCGATCTGTATGATAGGATGAACCGGGAAGCGGGTATTGAGTTATGTTTGCCCCATTGTATTTATTGAGAGTGTCTTGGTATTCAAACCAAACGTTACTATTATTGTCGCAATCGAAAATAATGTATTCTGCACAAGAAAACAACCGGACAGGGTCAAATATATCGTACATCGGAAAAAAATCAATATTATCATATTTCATTAATCCATCATAACTCGAAATGTACAGATGATTTGTAATTGGGTTTTCAGATATATAATAAATAGTATTCGACCCCAACGAATTACTCCCTGTATTATAAGTTGTATAGTGTGTGAATTGGTATTGGGCGTTCGCTAATAGAGAAATAAATATAAATAAAATTGTCAGTTCCTTTTTCATAGTTTTATAAACATTAAGTGAAATTAATTATGTTTTTTCAATAATAGTATTTAATATTGATGTTCATACTCAAATATGTATAATGTAATATTTTCTTCGATTTCGGATTATGAAAATGTAATAAATAAAACATAAGGCTGCTTCATAGCAGCCTTATGTTTGTCTTGTTAATCTTTACACTCAATTGTGGCTTGTCGGGAATTTTGTGAAATATAATAAGTTGAATATCCATTTGCATCGCACTCGCTGCAATCCTCAACTAACTCAGTTGAGGATGAACTATAAGTGTGTGTAGCTGCAATATACGATTGACAACCTGTTGCTTTAAATGTAAATGTGGAAAGCAGAAATGTATTATCACTTGGACATTCATAAAGAATTGTCGTACTACTTCCCGCTCCTACAAAGCTTGTATTAGTAATTTGACTTCCCCCATTAACGTAAACAGCGGTAATGCCGTACTGAGTATTTATGTTGTTTTCAACAGTAACATCATGAGGTGTTTGTGAAAACACATTATAACTAAGGCAAAATAGTATTGCCAGTAAAAACATTAATTTTTTTTTCATCACTAATAAATTTTAATTAAAAACTAAAATACTAAATATTTCACACTGGCTGTCTTGTAAATTTGCCTGGAACCCCGGGCTATCCGTTTTAAGGTGGATATTGCTGTTTTATAGTTTTCCCCGGTTAGGGAAATGCTGTAAATCCCCGGCTATGTAAAAATTGTCCAATTTAAAACGGGCAAACGGGAATTTGCTTTTCTGCTGCCCTGCTTGCAGCCAACGCAGGGCAGCTTTTAACTCTAAATCGTTTTTCCCCAAAACGAATATGTGTTTTGTTGTGATTGAAAATATATATCCGTATTGTTCATTGTTTAATTTTTGTTGATTCAATAAAACCGTAAATATCCTGAAAAAGCGTATTATGCAAACATCAGTAAAAATTGAACAGATTACTGTAAAACATGCAAATAATGATTTTTGAAAAACGGAATATAAATCAGGAACTCTCTCTCTCTACAACCACAGGGCTTTGGGCAGTTCATAATGCTTAAGGTTAAAAATTTTATTTCTTTCGATGCTCTTTACACGGTCAAAGATAAAAAAAGTTTGGTAATTTGAGTTAAAGAAATGTGAAAATATTGTATAGTTTTTTTGAATTATTTTAATGATGTACATTTATTATTACACAATTGACCGAATAAATTATTGAGATTCTTCGCTTTGCTCAGAATGAAGTCAA
>JAYENH010000390.1:0-3131 GCA_034721995.1 Bacteroidota bacterium | reverse complement strand
AGTGTTCTGTGTTAATGGCACACGGATAACACAGATTGGACGGATTGCCACGGATTTGATCAGTGAAAATCTGTGTTTTATCTGTGTCATCTGTGTTCTGTGTTAATGGCACACGGGCTTTGGGAATAATCTTGTATTTCAGGAAATATTTAGAATATTTTTCTTGTATAGCAAGAAATAATGTTAAATAATATCTTGCTTACAAGGAAAGAACTTTGTATATTTGTCTTGAATTTTAAGAAACATTTTAATTATGACACTAAAGGATATTATAAAAGAAATTATTACTCTATTTCATAATTCGCCTCAACCACATGTTGTTGAACGAAACCTAGAGTTACCAATAAATTTAGAAAAAATAATTTCGGTGATAGGCGTACGACGTAGTGGAAAGACCTATATCTTATTCGATACAATTAATAAGTTGATAAGTAAAGGTATAGCTAAAAAGAATATTATCTACATCAACTTTGAAGACGAGCGTTTACAATTAACCCGGGCCGATTTAGACATTGTGTTGCAGGCTTATCGCGAATTGTATCCCGATATTAAAGATAATGAAGTCTGGTTCTTTTTTGATGAAATACAAAATGTTGATGCTTGGGAAAAATTTATTCGACGCATTTACGACACATGTAGCAAACATGTTTTTATAAGCGGTTCCAATGCCTTATTTCTGTCGAGCGATATTGCTACATCTTTACGTGGAAGATCAATAAGTTTTGAAGTTTTCCCCTATACATTTGATGAATATTTACGACATCAAAATATCCACACAAGCTTTTATCTCCCTCAAAATAAGGCGAAGATTCTTAATGCCTTTTATACATTTTTATCTGAAGGCGGTTTTCCCGAAGTGGTGTCATTGAGCCAAAGGTATCGGCTTGATATATTACGAAACTACTTTTATGTGATGTTATATAAGGATTTAATCGAAAGGTATTCAATTTCTTCGGCAAATGTTTTGAAATATTTTATTGAACGATTAGCTACAAATATTACCAAATCCTTTTCTGTAAATAAAATATACAACGAAATGCGTTCGCATGGCTATAAAATGGATAAAAATCTTTTGTACGATTTACTTGCTTATATCGAAAATATTTATCTTGCATTCAGGGTATCTAAATTCGATTTTTCATTTAGTAAACGTAATAGGTCCGACAAAAAAGTCTATTTTATCGACAATGGCCTGGTTAATTCTCTTGTAATGAATTTTTCGGACGATATCGGTAAGCTTTTAGAAAATGCAGTATTCTTGTTTCTACGTCATAACTATGGCGAACTATACAGTAATAATATCTATTTTCATAAAGCAAGCAAAGAATGCGATTTTTTAATTTACGACCGTCAGAAAATTGTTTCGGCAGCACAGGTAAGTCATCATATCGACAACCAAAATACCTTAAACAGGGAAACGGAAGGATTAAAAAGTGCGCTAATAAGTTATAACTTAGATAAAGGCTTAATCATTACTTCGGAACAGGAATTAGAAATTTCTGATAAAGATTTTAAGATTGAAGTAATTCCCGCCTATAAACTATTTCTGAATAAAAAATTTAGCATTTATTAGGGATAACACAAAACACAATTCACTATGCTTATAAATCTCTCGAACCACTCTTCAACAAAATGGCCTGCCGGACAAAAGCAGGCGGCATACCCTTATGGTAATATTGTCGACATGCCATTTCCTGCCATCAACACACAAGCTTCAACTAATGCTATTGTACAATTAGCTAAGGATTATGCTAAAACTGTAACCAAAAAACTTTCTAAAGATGATGATATACTCAATGCAGTTCACCTAATGGGCGAAATGACATTTTCATTTGCCCTGGTTAGTCTGTTACAAAAACAGGGTGTAGCCTGCATTGCATCGACAACACAAAGAATGGTTGAAGAACAGGAAGGACAAAAACTGGTAAAATTCAGCTTTGTGCGCTTTCGCGAATACCCTGAGATTTATTAACTTTACAATAAATTCGGAACCCTGAAACTAATAATATGGAAGTAATACTTAACACATTCGGAACAAGCCTTGTAAAAGACAACGAAACTTTTCTTGTAATACATAAAGACGGCAAACAACGTTTAGATCCTGCCAAGCTAAAATCTATTGTTTTGTCGAAAGGGGCAAAAATTTCGAGCGATGCTGCTTTGTTGGCTATCGAACACGAAATATCGGTTTATTTTGTCGATGGATTGGGAAAACCACAAGGCCGTATTTGGAGCAACCGCTATGGCTCGGTTTCTACTATCAGGAAAAACCAGGTAGATTTTGCTTTCTCGAAAAAAGCTATTGAATGGATAAAAGAAATCCTTTTTGCAAAAATCGATAACCAGATTGCAATTATGCTATCGTTTACTCCGCCCGGCAACGTTGAAGAAAAGCTTGTTGAGAAAAATATCAGGCGGTTGGAAGATTATAAAACCAAAATTAAAGCAATTGATGGCGAACTAATATCCGATATTTCGCCAACATTGCGTGGTTGGGAAGGAGCTGCCAGCCGGATTTATTTCGAAACAATAAATGTGTTTTTGTCTGAAAAACTCCGAATGCACGGGCGCAGCCAACACCCGGCTACCGATTTGCCCAATTGTTTGCTAAATTATGCTTACGGTGTGTTGTACGGAAAAATCGAATCGGCACTAATCAAAGCGGGCATCGATCCATACCTTGGGGTAATGCACCGCGACGATTACAACCGACCTGTGCTGGTATTCGATATAATTGAAAAATTCAGGGTTTGGCCCGATTATGTTGTTTTTAGTTTGTTAATGCAAGATGTAATAAACGACGACTGCTATTCGATAAAAAACGACGGATCGTTTTGGCTTGAGGCACTTGGCAAAAGAATACTCATACAATCATTAAACGATTATCTTGAAGAAATAATAAAAATGAACAGTACAGACCGAAGCAGGGCAACACACATCGAATTATTTGCTCAGGCCCTGGCACAAAAGTTCTTAAACTTCAAAACAAAAAACAGTTCTCAGTCGGCAGTCAGCAGTCAGCAGTCAGCAGAACTTTGAACCCGATAAGCTATCGGGTCTGAACTCTAAACTAATTTATTATGTTACAAGCCGGAAAAAATATAACACAGAAAGACGATCCTCTGTTAAAA
>JAYENH010000389.1:0-3133 GCA_034721995.1 Bacteroidota bacterium | reverse complement strand
AGAAGAAGAATTGATATTGTTGCAGTAATTCATACAAGTAGAGATTCGGCAACATGGCAAAAGCGATGTTTGGGTTAAAAAGTTTGTGGTAATTAGGTGATTTCAACCTGTTAATAAGACAGCAAAATTTCAGGTTCACGTCATCAATGATCCGGATGACTATTACTATTTTAAAATAGAATAACAGTTTCTTTTGTTAATAATCCCGGGCTGCTTTTTTTTAAGCAGTCTGGATAAAAAACTAAAAAATGAAAAACACATCTATCTTATTTGGTTTATTATTGATTACAACAAGCCTTTTTGCTCAAAGCTTTGATTGGGCTGCAGGCATGGGCGGTGCAGGTGACGAACGCGGAAAGCATATTGCCGTAGATGCTGCTGGAAATGTATATACTGTTGGCGAATTTGAACTTACAGTTGATTTCGATCCCGGCCCCGCAGTTTATGAGCTTACATCTAACGGTAGTAAAGATATTTTCATATCAAAATTTGACGCTAACGGAAATTTTATTTGGGTAAAAATAATAGGCAATGGATACGGTAATAGTGCAAGTTCATTTTGTATAGATACCAATGCGAATATACTGATAACAGGAGGGTTTATAGGAACCATGGACTTTGACCCCGGGCCTGGAGTGAGTAACCTTGTTGCCACTAGTGGTGAGGATTGTTTTATTGTTAAGTTAAATTCTTCAGGCAACTTTGTTTGGGCAAAAAGCATAGATGGAACAAATACAATTAGTGGACATTGTATAGAAACTGATGCAAATAGGAATATTTATGTAAGTGGACAATTCGCAGGCACTACAGATTTTGACCCCGGGCCAAACGTTTATAACCTTACCGATGCGGGTGGCAGCGATATGTTTATCGTTAAATTAGATTCTTCAGGGAATTTTATGTGGGCAAAGAATGTTGGCGGGGCAGATGCAGAAAGTCCAAGCTCGATGATCCTTGATGCTGTTGGCAACATTTATATCACAGGGCAATTTTCGGGAAATACAGATTTCGATCCAGGCACGGGCGTTCTTGTACTTCCCTGGAATGGATGGCAGGATATTTTTATTTCAAAATTCGATACCGTAGGTAATATTGTCTGGGCCAAAGGCATGGGGGGAGCTGACGATGATGCAGGAATATCAATTGATGTTGATGTTGCCGGGAATGTTTTTTTTGTAGCTGAATTTTGTGATACAATTGATTGTGACCCAGGTCCATCTGTTTTTAACCTTGTCTCGAACAGTTCAACGAATGTTTTCGTGTCGAAATTCGATGCTGCCGGAAATTTTGTGTTGGCAAAAAATCTTGGAAAATTAACTATCAGTAATGGCAAATCTATGGAGATTGGTTCTGCCGGGAACATATATGTAACAGGTGATTTCCAGGATACTACCGATTTTGGACAAGGCAATGCTTCGTATAATTTAATATCAAATGGAAGTAACGATATTTTTATTGTTAAGCTTAACACTAATGGCAATTTTGTTTGGACACGAAACATGGGAGGAGGGTCTTTTTGGCCAGCAGACAGGGGTTATGCACTCACCCTCGATCCCTCCGGCAATATTTATGCAACAGGTTTTTTTGGTATTGAAGCTGATTTGGATCCTGGCCCCGGTGTTGAAAATTTATCTTCAGCAGGACTGATAGATGTCTTTGTAGTTAAACTGAACCCATGTCCCGATAATACAAATACAATTACCGAAACGGCTTGTTTTAGTTTCGATTTTTATGGCACAGAAATTACCACAAGCGGAATTTACAACCACCCAATAATGACCACCGAAGGCTGCGACAGTGTTATCCGCCTAAATTTAACCATCAATATAGTCGACACTTCGCTTACCCAAAATGCAAACACCCTGCAATCCAACGCAGTGGGGGCAACATACCAATGGATTGATTGTGCGAATGGAAATACAATAATAGCCGGTGCAACAAGTCAAAGTTACACATCAACGGTAAATGGTAGTTTTGCAGTAATTGTTAACGAAAATGGATGTACCGACACCAGTGCATGTTACACAATTAGCAATATTGGAATCGACAAGTTGATAAACGAAAACTTTAGCCTGTTCCCAAATCCTGCAAAAGACAAATTAATTATTTCGTCTTCATCAGAAACAATCCCGATAGCGAGGATCGAAATCTATAACCTTTCCGGCCAACTGTTACGAAATACCAGCATCAATAAAAAACAGGGAACAATTGATGTTTCCGATTTGCCACCCGGCAATTATTTTATCCGGGCAATTGGCAACTGTGATGTTTGGGTAAAGAAAATTGTTGTGCTGAGGTAATTGAAATGCCTGCCTTCGACGATTTTGGCGGATAATATTTTACTATTCTGGATATTTCAGTGATGCAGGGCACACACAGCGGCTCATAGTGCATGCCGCAGGTAGTGCTTATTAACAAAGATAGTTTTAAAATTGAAGATAGTGCAAATTAAGAAATATAGTAGTAATAATGCGGCACACACCATAGCCACAAACCGTTGTAGCTCATTTGAAAAAACATATAGCTCAAATACTTATTGAGCTTGAGCCAAAAACATTATCTTTGTGAGCCAAAAATAAAGAAATGATTGATAATCGAGAACAGAAAATTATTGATTTTATAAACAAAACGGGGGCATGTTCTTCAAAAGAAGTTTTTGATAGTGTAGATATTTCTGTTAGTTATGCCACATTAAAAAGAATTCTGACCAATTTGAAGTCTAATAATTATCTTATATCAACAGGAAAAGGAAAAGGGACAAAATACTTATTATCACCAACACTTGAACTAATTCAACCAATAGACATTGAGAAATATTATCAAAAAGAAATTGACGAAAGAGAAATTAGAGAAAATTTTAATTCTCAGATAATAACAAATGTATTGAGTGAATATAATGCATTCACAAAAAACGAATTAGATAATCTTTCAAAACTTCAAAAGGAATATAAAGCAAATATTGCCGAACTTTCGGAAAATGAATACAAGAAAGAATTAGAAAGGCTTGCAATAGATTTGAGTTGGAAATCTTCTCAAATTGAGGGAAATACATATTCTTTATTGGAAACAGAGAGATTGTTGAAAGAGAAAGAAACCGCATCAGGAAAAACAAAGGAAGAGGCAATTATGCTTT
>JAYENH010000388.1:0-3135 GCA_034721995.1 Bacteroidota bacterium | reverse complement strand
GTGCCAAAATTTATTGCCATGGGTGTTTCATCTGTTTAAAATAGATTTCCCGCAAAGCCGCGAAGTTGCAAAGATTTTTTTCTTGCAGAGACTATGTACGAATGTGTAATTTGCAGGTGTCATTTTCACTTTTAATTAATTATTGTTTATTATTTAAGGCTTAATATTCAATCTCCATCAATCTCTGTTTTTTTTAATTCATTGGCATACAAGGGTAATAGCTCTTTAAATCTGGCCAAACAATCTTTCATATTAAGGGAGCATTCTCCTCCTGAGGCATTTCGATGTCCTCCTCCGTCGAAATGTTCCCTTGAAAAATCATTAGTTGCAAAACTACCACTCGACCGGAACGAAAGCTTAACAATGTCTTTTTTTTCGATAAAAAGTGCAGAAAAAACTATGCCTTTAACTGATAATGGATAATTAACAAATCCTTCGGTATCGCCGGGTATAAAATCAAATCTCTTTAATTCTTCTTGTGTAATACTTATAAAACCAGTATTAAATTCGGGTATAAGAACAAATTTTTCGTGTAGGCAATAGCCCAACAATTGCATACGCTTATACGAGAAATTATTGTAAATATGCGAGTGTATTTTGTCCTTGTTGATACTATAACTAAGTAGGCCGGCAACAATCCTAAAGCTTTCGGGCCTACTCGAATTGTAGCTAAACGAGCCTGTGTCGGTAACAATTCCTGTATAAAGACATTCTGCAATATCTCGGTCTATAAAACTATCAAGCCTGGTTTTAACAAAAAATTCGTATAGCAGTTCGGCGGTCGACGAAACCGAAGTATCGGAAATAATTATGTCGGCAAAGTTTTTTGGATCGGGGTGATGATCGATAAGGATTTTTTTTGCTTTCGATTGATTTACAAAATCTTCTAAGCCTTTAATGCGCGAGAGGCTGTTAAAATCAACCATCAGTATAAGCCCCGCATTTTCGATAAGCAATTTTGCCTGTTCTTTTTCTTCCGAAGCAACTATTACTTCACCTGCCCCGGGCAGCCATTTTAGAAAATTGGGGAAATTATTTGGGCTGATTAGTTTGACTTTTTTGCCAAGATTTTTAAAAATTTTGAATGCTGCCAATGCAGAACCAATAGCATCGCCATCGGGATTGCGGTGAGGAATGATAACAATTCTGTCTGCTTGTTCGAGCAATTGGCCTGATTGTTTGTAAGTTTGGGTGTTTGTATTTTCTGTATGATGATTCATAGACTTTTAGATAATATTGATTTCAAAAATTTTAATATTATAAACATTTTTAACCTTTCATTGTTTTCTAATGATTTACATTTGTGATCAGAAAAAAAACAAAAATACTCATTTGCATAATGATAAAAATACATTACTAAATATAAACACAAAAACTTATTGAAATGAACGGAAATTACACATTTACAATTATTAAGCCGGGTGCAGTAAACAACGAACACATAGGGCCAATCCTATCTGTGATAAACGAAGCAGGCTTTCACATTAGTGCTATGAAATATATTAGGTTGTCGATTCGCCAGGCGCAGGTTTTTTACGATGTACACAAAGAGCGGCCTTTTTATGGCGAGTTGGTCGATTTTATGACATCGGGGCCTGTTGTTGTGGCCATTCTTCAAAAGGAAAATGCTGTTGAAGAATATCGCAAGTTGATAGGTGCTACCGATCCTACGAAGGCAGAAGAGGGAACTATTAGAAAACTTTTTGCCGAGTCGATACAGAAAAATGCTGTGCATGGATCGGACAGCGATGAAAATGCAATTCGTGAAATGGATTTCTTCTTTTCTAAAACAGAGCGATTTAACCTCGATGGAAGTTGTTGTATAATGGAATATTAGTACTTGCTGCGCTGTCATTTGCTTCGCGTCATTTTAATGACAAACGAAAAAATATTAAATGACAATCAAATGACAGCGCAGCGTATTGACAACTTAATTACACTCAATTACAATTAAGTGAGCCAAAGAATAAAAAATCTTATAGAACAGGGCGAGCATCAAAAGCAGGATTTTAAGTTCGAGGTATCGGATTCGAAAAAAATAGCTAAAACCTTGTCGGCATTTTCGAATACCGATGGAGGCAGGCTTTTATTAGGTGTTAAGGACAACGGGGTTATTGCGGGTGTGCGTTCGGAAGAAGAGTTTTATATGATCGAAGCAGCTGCTCAATTGTACTGTAAACCGGAAGTGTTTTTCACAAGCCATAAGTGGAAAATGGATGGGAAGAATGTGCTGGAAATTAATATCCCCAAAGATGAAAACCGAAGACCTGTCCTTGCCCGTGATGATGCCGGGAAATGGTTGCCATACATACGTGTTGCTGATCAGAACCTGGTAGCAAACCAGGTGTTGTTAAAACTTTGGCAAAAGCAGAAACAGGCAGCAGGTGTTTTTATCAGCTATTCGAAATATGAAAGGATTTTACTTGAATACCTGAATAATTATAAAAATATCAGCTTATCGGAATATTGTAAAATTGCAAAAGTGCCTCACCGGAAAGCCCAGGATATTCTGGCAAATTTTCTCGTTTTGAAAATTATCGATATTGTAATAAGCGAAAAACAAACTTATTATCGGGTAAACGAAAACTGCGATCTACAGGAAATAGAGGAAGGTTTTAACCATGATTATTTATGATTTTTCGGATTAACTTGATTATGCAATTCCTTGATTCAATATGAAATATATATTCTCTTTCTATGATTATTTTTGTATTCAATGAAGTAAGCAAGTTTATGAATTAATGAGCTTAAAATCTTATTTCTGATATTCCCCGTAAAAAAGCGGGGCAGGCTGTGTTTTTTTTGGCAGAAAATATTAAAGGAACAGAAAATGCCACAGGTTACTCACAATATTATATGATTTTATAGGTGTTCATGAAAAAGTTCACAGATTAAGGGTAAATTATCCAGCATAAATTTTCACAACGGAAACTACCTTTGGTAGTTTGAAATCTGTGAACAATTATTTGTAATATCATTATTTTCATTATTAATCTGTGAATCTGTGGCAGTTATTTTTTTCCAGTTTATCTGGGTTAGGGTTTATGAAAAATGCCTAATATTTATATACCAGAAGGTGGCCAGGCCTTTTCCTCAAGCCATAAACTTTTGTTTGGTTTCGGCCCCATTTCGAAA
>JAYENH010000387.1:0-3138 GCA_034721995.1 Bacteroidota bacterium | reverse complement strand
GAAGAAGAAGTTGCAAATGCACCGGAAGGTACTGATGTTCTCAAGGCCGTTCCAAAATCAATAGGCGATTATAAATATCGCATCCAGGTTTCGGCACTTGATTGTACGGGTTGTGGGGTTTGTGTCGATGTTTGCCCATCGAAAGAAAAATCGCTTGTAATGAAACCACTTGGCACTCAACAGGCCGAAGTTAAGCGCTGGGAATATTTCGACAAAAATGTTTCTTATAAAGATACTGTTGTTGATAAATTCAAAACTGTTAAGAATTCGCAGTTTGCCCAGCCATTATTCGAATTTTCGGGTGCTTGTGCAGGTTGTGGCGAAACCCCCTATATAAAAACGATTACACAATTGTACGGCGAACAAATGATTATTGCCAATGCAACCGGATGTTCTTCTATTTATGGTGGCTCGGCCCCATCAATGCCCTATTGTGCTAATAAGAAATCGGGACATGGCCCGGCATGGGCAAACTCGCTGTTCGAGGATAATGCCGAGTACGGTTTTGGTATGGTTACCGGAGTTAATAAACTTCGCGATCGTTTAGAAAAAATAATGAACGAAGCTCTTGCCAATGGTATTGTCGATGAAACCCGTGAAGCATTTACCGCATGGATTGCCGCAAAAGAAAATTCGGAAGATTCAAAAATTGCTTCTGAAAAAGTAATTGCAGCCTGTAAAAATGAGAGTGGGACTTTTGCCAAAGAGATACTTAACCTGAAACAATACCTTGTAAAAAAATCGGTATGGGTATTTGGTGGCGACGGATGGGCCTACGATATTGGCTACGGTGGATTAGACCACGTATTAGCTACCGGTCAGAATATAAATGTACTGGTAATGGATACCGAGGTTTATTCCAATACAGGAGGTCAATCCTCGAAAGCTACTCCGGTAGCAGCAGTGGCCAAATTTGCTGCATCAGGCAAGAAGATACGTAAGAAAGACCTCGGAGCAATGGCAATGACTTATGGTTATGTTTATGTGGCACAAGTGGCCATGGGAGCAAGCCAATCGCAATTTTTCAAAGCATTGAAAGAAGCCGAAGCATATCCTGGACCATCGTTGATTATTGCTTACTCGCCATGTATTGCCCACGGTTTACGGGCAGGAATGGGTAAAACAATGGAGGAAAGCAACCAGGCCGTAAAAGCAGGTTACTGGCACTTGTACCGCTACAACCCACAATTAGAGGCCGAAGGCAAGAATCCGTTCACCTTAGATTCTAAAGAACCCGAATGGGACAAGTTCCAGGAATTTCTTTCAGGCGAAGTACGTTATACATCGCTTAAAAAAGCATTCCCGGCCGAAGCCGACAAGCTCTTTAAATCGGCCCAGGAAAATGCCAAATGGCGCTACAACAGTTACAAACGCATGGTAGGAATGGATTTTTCGGGAGAATAGAAATAAACTAAAATTCATCGGATGACTTGAAGTTCTCCAATGAATTACGATATAGAAAGCGGGGTTGAGAGGCTCCGCTTTTTTTATTGATTTCTATACTTAGGGCATTGATATCATGCAGGAAATTCATTTTTGAAACCTCCTTTATGTTACGACTGATCTATAATAATTGATGATTAAAGCTATTTTAGCCTCATGTTAATTTACGGGAGACGCACAGGATGTGTGGATTTAGATATTCCATACTTTGTATTCATTTGTCCTCCTTCGCATATCCATTTTCTTTCTTCAGATTTTGGCTCCTGGACTTTGTTTTTATTCTTACGTCTTCCGAAACTCTTCGGATCCAACCCAATACCATTTGTCTTTAAAATCGGGGGCGTTATAGTTTTCGATATATTCTATGGCTTCTTCGGGGGTGTTGGCCATGAAATAATATTCGCGGTAGTCGGTTTTGGCAAAATAGTTTTGATAGAAAAGCTCGAAAAATTCCATCAATTTATTGTAGAATCCATTTGTATTTAAAAAAACTACGGGTTTACTATGTACCTGCAATTGTTTCAGAGTAATTATTTCAAGGATTTCTTCGAGTGTGCCAAATCCTCCCGGCATAGCAATAAAAGCATCCGATAGTTGTGCCATCTTTTTTTTACGATCGGCCATATCGGGGGTAACAATTAAGTTGTCGATATTATTATGTGCAAGCCCTTTATCATGAATTAGCCTGGGAATTACACCGGTTACTTTTCTTCCCCGGCTTTTTATTGCATTGGCAAGCTCGTTCATCAAACCAACATTCGACCCTCCATATATCAGGTCGTGTTGGTTTTGAACCATCAAATTGCCCAGTTCACGGGCAGTCTCAAAATATTTTAAATCAAGTGCATCACTCGACGAACAGAAAACACATATATTCATAATTCAGGAAAAATGATTGTGAGACAAAGAAACCCATTTTTTATACAGGAAGTGGCAGCCTGACAAATCATTTCCGTGTATATGCCATTTTAACACTACCTGGTTTATGCTTGCCGTCCGAAAGCATCGACAGGAAATACTCCCTGAGTTCATCTACACCGGTTTCTCCAGGGTCTTTTCCCAGGAAATTGTAATAATCCTTAATGTGCCACCAATAGCTCTCCCTTGAGCGGGGACTTAAATTTCGAAGTGTGGCTTCATTGTCAAAACTTTTTTTAAATTTGTCATAATAATTTATTAAAGTAAAACATAAAACCTCAAACATACTGGTTTTCGGTGACTCTGAGCCACCGAACGCTAGTGAGGTTTAGTTCACACACGCAATATGAAAAATTGGACAGATAGTACTAAATATGAATGAATTAGATATAAATAAACGGAGTAGTAAGTTGAAGGATTGGTGTTCCAAAATGCCCAACTTTTCATATTGCCACCGTTAGCATTCAGGTAAAAAAGAGGAATAAACGATATGGAAAGAATAAATAATGAAATTGCATTTGACTTATTCAGGAAATGGACTAAGAATGCGACACTTGATTATCCTAATAATGATTTTACGATAATTGATGAAACAATTTTAGTTAATGATCTAAAAGACACTTTAAATTCATCCTTAAGATGTCTTGTAGAAGAAGAAAAAAATGAAAAAAGAAAAATTTTGGGTTATGATTTTGGATTTATTATAGGTTTCATTCAAGGAAATTTAAATAAACATTGGTTCAATGAATATATAATAAAAAGGACAGATTTATATAA
>JAYENH010000386.1:0-3150 GCA_034721995.1 Bacteroidota bacterium | reverse complement strand
AATTCCTTCTGACATGTCACCGAAAGGGGCCATTAATTACCCGCCCATGAAAATAGAAACAAGAGATTTTTTAAACAATTATTTTGCAAGTGAAAATCAAAAGCTGACTAAATTGTTAGGAATTGATTTTACGTGGGGCAGTTAAAAAATATAACCAACATGGTTTTCAATCACGAAGTTCTTTTTATTCATCTCGGTAAAACAGGTGGAATTTCAGTCATGCATTATATGCTAAAAAGCCTTAAACCGCCGGTATTATTTGTTGAAAATACCGAATACTTTCATACAAATATTGATGATGGCAGAATAAATATTGCCGGAAACAGACATGCCAATTTGAATGAGGCAAGAACGATGCTTAGGAAATATGGCATGGAACTTTCCGATTTTAAGTTAATCTTTGTGATTGTTAGAGATCCCATACAAATGGAATTGTCTCATTATAAACATCTACGAAAAGAACGTGTAATAAAAAGGCTACAGAAATTCCATCATCGAAACAGAGGTCGTATTGAAGCAGCACAATTAAGTTTTGACGAATTTGCGAAAAGCCCTTTAACTCATTTCACTTATGAATTAGAAACGTTTTTTACACTTGATGGTAAAACTCCGGATAATATGCAGATAATTAGATTTGAAGAAATGATCGAAAGAATACCTAAATTACTTAAACCATATCAGCAAAAACAAATTCCATTTCCGCATCGTAATAAAAGTACTGAAGAAATTGACATTGGCAACTTATCTTTAAATGCATTACAGAATATCCGCAAGAAATACGGTTGGATTTATGAGCATGGTTTGTATAAATCGCCTGTCTGAAAACGATGGAATTGTAATTTTGTAAATGAATATTTTCATTAATAAATGAACAAAAATAAAACTATATATCTCCACATAGGATATAACAAAACTGGCACAACTGCAATTCAAAGCACTTTTTACAATAACTCGAAATTGCTAACTGAGAACGGGCTATTATACCCGGCAAATTGTATGGGTAAACGTAAATCCCCTGCACACCATTCCCTGGCCGAAAGTATATTGTTCCGAATAAATAAGCCCCTGCCCAAATTTGTAAAATCCAAAACATACAACAGATACCCAGACAATTATTATTGGAAACTACTTCATAATGAAATATCATTATCAGATTGCGACAAGATTTTTATTAGTAGCGAGGCATTTAGTCGCTTGCGCGGCCATATTGTTCAAATGAAATTTATCAAAAATCTGTTTGAAGGTTTTGCAGTAAAAATACTGGTTTACCTACGGAATCAACCCGAATTTCTCGAATCGGCTTATAACCAAGCTGTAAAACGAGGGAGTGAAACTAAAACCATTGATGAATTGATGAAAACCGGATGGTTGAATATTGATTATTTTGAAGAGCTTGAGCAATGGGCCTCGGTTTTTGGACATGAGAATATAATAATGAGAATTTACGATAAAGAAAAACTTCGGAAGAAGGGAATAGTTGCTGATGTGATGAAAATTATCGGTTATGGTGATTTAACACTTCAATTTAAATATCCATGGTTTATCAAACATTGGAATATACGCTTGCCCAACAATATGGTTGAAACCAAAAGGCGGATTAATACCCGAATAAATAAACCACGTTTTGTTGATAATATAATCAACTTTTGGCTGCATTGGGCAGGCAAATTTAAAAAAGATATTTCATTGCTCACCGATGAACAAATCAGGGTTATACAAGATCGTAATTTTTTGCCCAACAATAAATTAGGAGAAAAATATTTGGATGGTGAGTTCCCCTTTTGATGATTGACTTAATTCTGAATATCCTGATTCAATTTGAAATATACATTCTCTTTTTCGTATTAATTTTGATTTCAGCAAATTAAGTAAGGTTATGAATTAATGTGGTTTAATAAATTCAAATTATGACAAGTCCAAAAACAAATATTGTTGTTCCGCTTCATAACGAGGCTGATGTTTTTGAAAGCTTAATCAAGAGACTTAATAAACTTTTAAACACTGAAGATTTAAGTATTGAGGTAATTCTTATTGATGATGGGAGTACCGACAATACACCGGCGATGATGAAGGATTTATCTTTACAAGATGAAAGATATCACTCTTTATTTTTGTCGAGAAATTTCGGCCAGCAAAAAGCCATTACTGCAGGTTTAAAATATTCTAATGCTACCGAAGCAGTTTTGATAATTGATGGTGATTTGCAGGATCCTCCCGAAGTGCTTGCCAATTTCTACAATCACTTAAAACAAGGAAATGACGTAGTATATGCAATTAGAAAAAACCGAAATGAGATATGGCACAAAAGGTTGTTTTATAAGCTGTTTTATATTTTACAGAAAAAAGTATCGAATATTGATATTCCTGTTGATGCAGGCGATTTTTCAATGATAAGCAAAAGGGCCGTAGATTATTTGAATGATATGCCCGAAGAAAGTCGTTTTCTGAGAGGAATGAGAAGCTGGATCGGTTTTAAGCAAATTGGAATTGAACTGGATAGAGATGAGCGATACTCAGGAAAGCCAAAGTATTCGTATAAAAAATTATTTGCCCTGGCTTTCGACGGCCTATTTAACTTTAGTGAATTCCCGTTAAAATTTGTGTTTACAATTGGAATGGTTACCATTTTTTCATCAGTAGTATATTTTGCATATTCACTCGTACAAAAATTAGTTTATGATGCGTCGCCGCAAGGGTTTACAGCTTTACTATTTACGATTATCCTGTTTGGGGGAATTCAGTTAATTGCGCTGGGGTTGATTGGGAGTTATGTGATTCGTATCTTTTTTCAGGTAAAAAACCGGCCTTTGTTTATTGTTAAAAACCGAATATTCAGAAAGCAGATTTTTTCAAAATAATCCTATTAAAAGAAAAACAACCCACAAAAACACGAAATTCCACAAAAGAAAAACAATATAATTTTAGTGATAATTTAGTGCTTTCGTGTTTTAGTGGTAAATTCAAACAGATGAAATATATTTTAAACACATGAAAATGACATAAATAGCCCCGACATTAATATATGGGAAACAAATGAAAAATTGATATAAATAGCCCCGTACCTTTAGGTCGGGGTTAAAAAACGGGAAATAAACGTCGGGCTTTAGCCCAAACCCGTATTTTGATTATGGGCTAAAGCCCGGGTTCGGG
>JAYENH010000385.1:0-3151 GCA_034721995.1 Bacteroidota bacterium | reverse complement strand
TTCTTCTGATATTAATTATGGACTTCCTTAGGTTTTGCAGATTAATTTCAGGAAATAACAAAAGCTCGTCGTTTATTGCTCCATACGAGGTGTTTAATGTTCCTGTTTTTTTCAGCCTAAAAAAAAACTTCTGTAATAATGTATTGCCCTTTAAGTTGATGTTTGAAGATGCTTGAGCGGTAGCCAAAATCACACTCTTTGTTTGTGAAATATTTTTCTTTTCCGGTATTAATTTCTATTGCTTTAAGTTTTTCGAGACTATTGGCAAGTTCAACACCATAAGCACCAATATTTTGAATTGGAGTTGCCCCAACATTGCCCGGTATGTGCGATAAGTTTTCAACACCATAATAATTATGGTCAACTGCCCATGCAACAAAATCGTCCCATGTTTCGCCTGCTGATACTTTTATTAAAATGTCATCTGCCTTTTCAGCAATAATTTTAATCCCTTTATTAAGAGGATGAATGACGATTCCCGAAAAGTCTTGCGTAAATAAAATATTACTTCCACCGCCAAGAACCAAGATCGGATAATTCTTTTCCCTGATTATCGGAAGAAAATCAATTATCTGTTTTTCATCAGAAAAAGAAAAATACAATTTTGCATTTACATCGAAACCAAAACTGTTGTATTTTTTAAGTGGAAAATCATTCTGTAGCCTGTTCATAATATTATTTTAAAGGCATGTATTGAAAGCCCAAACTTACGCTATTGTATGCAAAATCGTGTAAGCCTTTCTGGTAAGAAAATTTTATATTGAATTTCTGATATTTTTTTAACAACTGAAAGCGGTAAACAATGGGCTGATCGCCTTTGTAGACATAAGATTTTTCAGATACTTTTACAACAGCTTCGTTTTTAAAACTAATGTATCCGTAATATCCACATATTTGGTTATGAACTTCAAAATTATTTTTGTCAATCTCAAAACCAATCCCAAAACCCGGAGCATCGTTTTGGAGGTAATCGTCGAGGTTTGTTTGCCAATTATAAAACCCGACCGAAGCGTACCAGCGAAATTTATCGAATTTTTGCAGGCCCGAAATATCTTTTCCAAAATTAAGATTAAAATAATAAGCGGGATGGTCGGTAAATCGTGCATCGGCAAGACCACCTCCCGATGTGGTTTTGCAAAACATTTCGAGCGTGAGATCTGGAAATTTTTCTTTATCTTTTGTGAGTTGAATAGTTGTGCCAAAAACCAAATCGCCTACAGCAAAGCCTTTTGGCCGGCTGTTTCTTAGTTTTCGTTTATCCCTTGTTTCTGACGAAAGCTTATAATATTCAATCGGGACCATGCTAAATTCAACGGCAATACGACTGTTGGCAAATGGATGATAATATCGAAAAAATAAGTTGTAGGTTTTGTCGCCTGGAGAAAAATGACTTTCTCCGAGAAATTCAAAAAAGGCATCTTTTTTTATTTGCCCGTTTTTCAATTCCGGAACCGGTAAAGCATTTGGCCCGAAATATCCGGGCGAAACAATCAGGTAATTTGTCCAGTGAGTTACGCCATTCCATGCAACAAGGTCGTTCCACGAGAAATCGTCCTGCGAATATGTGTGAGTACTTGGCAAAATAAGCATTACAATTATTAGTGCAATGCCTGCTTTTACTCTGATATGTTTCTTTTTCAGCATAAAAAAAGCGATAGTAAAATCAGTTATGAAAAAAAAGCAGGTCGAAAAAACCTGCTTGTACTTCTTAAACATTCACCTATTACAAAAGAATATTTCTTTCTATTTCGCGAACATCTCCTTTAAACTTTTTATCGGTTTCGCATAGATTCGATACTGTGCGGCAGGCATGTAAAACCGTAGCGTGGTCTTTGCCACCAATTTGTGCACCTATCGACGAGAGCGAAAGTTTTGTCATCCCCTTTGAAAAAAACATGGCGATTTGCCTGGCTTGAACAATTTCGCGTTTCCTGGTTTTGGCATGTAATGCTTCGGCAGGCAATTGGAAATAATCGCAAACTACTTTTTGTATGTAGCCGATAGATACTTCTCGCCTTGAGCTTTTTATTAATTTTTCAATCAAGTCCCGGGCCAACTCAATGGTGATTTCCTTTTTATTGAGAGTGGATTGTGCTAAAAGAGAAATTAGTGCGCCTTCTAGTTCACGAACATTATCTTTTATATGTGTTGCCACGAACTCTAAAATATCATCATTTAGTTCAATGCCATCGTTGTACACTTTACTCTTTAGGATTTTAAATCTTGTTTCAAAATCAGGAGTTTGTAAATCAGCCGATAATCCCCATTTAAATCGTGAAATAAGGCGTTGCTCAATGCCATCTAAATCCACCGGCGATTTGTCAGAAGTTAAAATCAGTTGCTTTTTTGTTTGGTGTAAGTGGTTGAATATCTGGAAAAATGTTTCTTGTGTTTTTTCTTTTCCCGCCAACTCGTGTACATCATCCAGTATCAAAACATCAATCATCTGGTAAAAATGCAGGAAATCGTTTGCATTGTTATTACGTACTGCATCGACAAATTGTGTCCTGAATTTTGAGGCAGCTACATACAATACTATTTTGTCGGGGAATTTTTGCTTTACTTCAATGCCAATGGCCTGCGAAAGATGAGTTTTTCCAAGTCCCGATTCTCCATAAAGAAATAATGGATTGAAAGCTGTACCACCCGGATTACCGGCTACTGCATAACTCGCCGAACGGGCAAGTTTATTACAATCCCCTTCGATAAAATTGCTGAACGAATTGTCGGGGTTTAGTTGTGGCGCAATTTCCAGCTTTTTAAGTCCGGGAATAATAAATGGGTTTTTTATTACATTTTGGTCTGATGAAATGGGTAATGAAATAGGATAGTTTGTTAAGCCTGAATTATTTTTTGTTGGAAACTTTACTGTGTAAGGTTTTTTATTTGAGAATGAATTGTTTTCAATTACAATATTGTATTCCAATTTCCCTTCTGGTCCTAATTGTTGTCTTATGGTTTTTCGCAAAATATCAATATACTGCTCTTCGAGATACTCGTAAAAAAAAGGGCTGGGCACCTGAATTGTAAGTATTTTATTTTCGAGCTTGAGTGGAACAATAGGCTCGAACCATGTTTTGAAACTCACAGAGGGAACATTGTCTTTTATATTACTTAGACAATTATTCCATACATCATTATATTTGTTAGA
>JAYENH010000384.1:0-3151 GCA_034721995.1 Bacteroidota bacterium | reverse complement strand
TGCAAAATTCCCTGGTGCCGTACAAACATTGGGGGCGCAGCCAATCGAAGAATAGCCAAATTTGTAAAGGCTGTGATATGGCACTTCGTATTTGTGAAGGTAATTCCAAACATCGTCCCATTTCCAATTTATCAAAGGGTGGATACGTACCATGCCTCTATCGTCCATCATAAAAACATTGTGATTGGCACGGCTTTCTCCCTGGTCTTTTCGGATGCCCGAAATCCAGTGATGATAGCCTGATTCTTTCATCACCCTCTTTTGGGGTTCAATTTTATTTATCTGGCAACAGAGGTCAGGGTCGGTATTGTAAAGCTCCTTTCCGTACTTTTTCTCAAATTGCTTATGTGTCATTTTCGACGAAACAGTATGTATTTTAATTTTAAATTCGCTGATAATCTTATCCCTGAATTCGAGAGTTTCGGGGAAGTGGTATCCGGTATCGATAAAATAAACAGGAAGTGCAGGAAAAATTTTACACATTTTATGAAGGATTACCATGCCCGAAATCTGGAACGAACTCATCATGGCTAGATCGCCTGCCAGATTCTCGCTGCTCCATTTTAGAATTTCACCGGGACTGGCATTTGCAAATTGCCGGTTCAACGATTGAAGATGCTCTTGTTTTATTTTCATATTGCTTCCTCCTTTCTAATTTGTCTTAACCATGATTATTCATGATTTTTATGATTGACTTGATTATGAATTAATGAGTCAAAGCTTGCCGACGGTTTCTTGTTTTTATTCTGTCATTTTTGTAACCTGCTCTGCTGTGTATTTTCCCGTATCAAGTTTTTCTTTTACTTCTGAAAATGCTTTAATTGTATATTCCACATCCTCAAGAGTATGGTCGGCAGTAGGAATCAGGCGCAACATAATCACACCTTTTGGCACGACAGGATATATTACAATTGAGCAGAAAATATGGTAATTCTCACGCAGGTCTAATAAAACATTGGTTGCTTGTGCTACCTGTCCCTTAAAGAATACAGGGGTTACAGGTGAATTGGTTTTGCCTAAATCGAAGCCTTTTGCTTTTAAGCCATCCTGCAATGCACGAACAATTTTCCAGAGGTCCTCGCGAAGATGATTGGCATTTTTCAATAGTTCCAATCTTTTTAAAGCACCAACCACCATAGGCATAGGCAGCGATTTGGCATAAATCTGCGAACGCATGTTATATCGTAAAACATCAATAATTTCCTTGTCGGCAGCTACAAAAGCACCAATTCCGGCCATCGACTTGGCAAATGTGCCGAAGTAAACATCTACTTTGTCCTGGCAATTAAAATGCTCTCCGGTTCCTGCACCTGTAGCACCCATAGTTCCAAAACCATGGGCATCATCAACCAAAATGCGGAATTCAAATTCCTCTTTAATTGCTGTAATTTCATCGAGTTTACCCAAATCGCCCGACATACCAAAAACACCTTCAGTAATTACAAGGATTCCGCCTCCGGTTTTGTCGGTAATTTTCTTTGCATGTTTCAGTTGCTTGCGCAGGCTATCCATATCGTTGTGCCCGTAAACAAAGCGTTTGCCCATGTGCAGGCGCAATCCATCAAGTATACAAGCATGTGATTCGGCATCGTACACAATAACATCTTTTCTGTCAACCATTGCATCGATAATTGAAACCATGCCCTGATATCCGTAGTTGAGAAGATAACCCGCATTTTTAAAAACAAATTCGGCCAGGCCATTTTCAAGTTCCTGGTGCTTACTTGTTTGCCCCGACATAATACGCGCTCCCATCGGGTATGCAAGCCCCCAATCTTTTGCTGCATCGGCATCGGCTTTTCTCACTTCGGGATGGTTGGCCAAACCGATATAATTATTCAAACTCCAAGTTAAAACTTTGTGTCCCTGAAACATCATGTGAGGGCTGATTTCGCCTTCGAGTTTCGGGAAAGTATAATATCCGTCGGCCTGGTCTTTATATTGTCCGAGGGGTGTTGTTTTCGATATTAATTTTTCAAATAAATCCACGTTTTCTTATCAGTTATTTTTAATAATCTTAAAATAGATTATCAAATATCCGTAAAAAAGTAAAGCCGGTAGACCGAACTTAGCAGCAAGAACATATTTGCAGTAGCCCTAAGGTTCAAACCACGAAGTCTGAACGCTCAAACAGCTGAATATGTATTGCTTGTAAATTCACTATTATGCTAAATCAGATAAACGAGGACATTAAAAATCTTATTAACATTTGTTAAATTCAATAAAAAAAAAAGACAAGGCATGTTTTGTCGCATTGAAAAAACACAGCTTGTCTCAAACAATATTACATTCCATTATTATTAACCATCCTATTTTCTATCATTATTTTTGCTAAATCAATTATCATATTTATTAAAAGCAAGCGGTGCTTGTTTTTTTGTTTTGTGCTTCCTGATCGAAAAGTTTTAGCAAAGAGTAAAGTTTTGTGCCCTAATGCTTTTTAGGTAGAAGGAATTTATTACTATATTTGAACTATGAATAAATTGGCAATTTTTGAAGACAAAGAAATACGATGTACCAGAATTGAAAATGAATGGTATTTTTTAATCGCAGACGTTGTTTTGGCAATAAAGGATACTGCTGATGTAAAGAATTATATTAAAAAATTACGAAAACACAAACCTGCATTAAATAAAATATGGGATGAAATTGCCCGACCTCTTCAATTTAATACAAATGGTGGCTGGCAAAATATTAATTGTGCTAATACCGAAGGTATTATAGAAATAGTACAATGTATTCCATCGTTCAAAACCGAAACGTTTATCAGTTGGCTATCAGGTATAGACAAAGAAAATATTATAGATTATAATCTGCCCGGGCAAGTTATTAATAAAATCAAAGAGTTTACACAGGAAGAAATATATGGAGATGTAAATGTAGTAGAAACAAGAGAACTAAGAATATTGCCGAGGAGAAGATATAAAGATATCTGTACGACAGAAATGTAGAAAGTATTGGCATTATGTCATTTCATTCATGCTACATAGTTTTCAGAAATATAAGAATAAGGTTTTGTTCAAAATAAATGGCAAATATAAAGACAGGGCATCGGCCGGTAGTCGGATACGATGCCCTGTCTCTTGAATAGAAATATTTATTTTCCTATCGAAATTTTATGATATTTTACAATATCCTTCGATTTTAGTTC
>JAYENH010000383.1:0-3152 GCA_034721995.1 Bacteroidota bacterium | reverse complement strand
AAATGGAAAGACGTTGGTTCTAAGGCTATATTAAATTTAAGATGCGTGAATTATAGCGATGGACAATGGGGACAATTATGGAATAAAATTAACAAATACGGCTTATAAATACATCATATTGTAGGTGTACCCTTTTCTATCGCCTTTGGGTTGTGTTTTAACTCCTGCAACCCCATAACTTTCGGGTGATTCCATTACCATACTTACAGGCGTTTCTTTCTCTAATGAATAACCTGTTGCTCTTAAAGCTGATTCTACGGCACGGTTTACAGCATAGTATTGATGATAAGCTGCAAGTTTCTTAACGGTGGAAATACTTACAATTGCCCCTCCATCCCCTAAAGGGGAAGTATTATTGTCCCCTTTAGGGGATTTAGGGGCTTTCTCAAAAACAACAAAATGTCGGATTAAATCCAACAAGGTTTCTTTGTTGAGCATTCCGTTTATGAGTGTTTCTAACTCTGAAATATTTCCCTGATGCCAAGTCTTTGATTCAGATTTCTTTGATGCTTTTATTTCGACTTCATCATTTAGGTAAAACGGTTTATTCCTTCCTGCTTCAATTTCTCTTTTAATCCATTTTCTACCAAAACCAGTTTTTAATTCTTTTTCTCTTTTTAAAGCCTCCTCTCTTGTTGGAAATATTTCGTGGTGAATGATTTTTACCGGTTTATGGCTTTTCGTCCAATTGGCACCTTGTCCAGATATATGTTGCTCCCATCGTTTGATTATATCAGATGCTTGACCAATATATAAGCTACCGTTTTCACATTTTATTACATAAGTATAATATTTGTTATAAAAGAATGAATTTCCGTCTGCCGATTTTCTGCCTGTGCGTTGCACGCAGACAGGCCACGCCATAAAACGGGTTAATCCTGCGGATAAAGAACCTGATTTGGCTTCTAAACCATCGGATATAATATTAAAAGCATTGTAGTTAAACAAGCTTGGAATAATTGATTTATAAGTTTCTATCTGTTTGAAAGCTGACTTTACTGTTGCATTTTCATCAGCAGGATTTTTTAATTCGATAACAACTAAGGGAATACCATTGACAAACAGAATTACATCGGGGCGTTTGTTGTTTCCATCTTCAATAACGGTAAATTGGTTGGCAACAATAAATTCATTGTTTTCAGGTGTTTCAAAATCTATTAGCCAAACCAAATCGCCTCTTGTTTCGGTGCCACCTGCCTGTCCTGCGGACGCAGGCAGGTCTTTTTGATATGAAACATTAATGCCCTCGGTAAGCATTCTGTGAAATGCTTCATTGTTAGCCAATAATTCAGGTGAATTAATACGCTGAATTTCCTTTAATGCTTCTTCTTGTGAATCAATAGGGATTTTCGGATTAATTCTGCGAATAGCATTTTGCAATCTTTCTGTAAGCAAAACATCTTCATAAGAGTTTCTTTCAGGTCTTTCGCCACCTGCCTGCGCCGAGGCTTCGGCAGGCAGGTCGTGTGCAATACCTGTCTGCGTGCAACGCACAGGCAGATCAGGAGCATAAATATATTGATAGCCGAGACGCTCCAATAATTCAATTGCAAATTCTTCTATTGTATTTTCGGTTATTTTATTACTCATCTTCTTTACCTGTTATTCGTTTTATATCTCTGTCAAAGTCTGATATAAAATTATTATCCTGTTTAACCCGATATTCTTCAAACTCCTGTTCAGCTTTTAATTTTGCTTCTAATGCAGATACCTTCCCTTTGTGTTTCAAAATAGGGTATTGAGCCAATTTTAGGAAATCATTAAGTAAAACTACCCATTCATTCATATTAGTAATAATTTGTCGTTTAGCTCGGAGCTCTGCAAGGTCAAGATAACCTGAAACAATTTGATTAAGTTCGTCAATGTGTGTTTTGTTCAGGTAATTTTTTGCAATAGAAACATCTGATTTGAGAATTTTTCCATCGGGCGATTGTTTCCAATTTGTAAGACCCATATAGATTTTTTTTGCATCAGCTTTAGTGTATATGATTTCCGCAGCAGTTTTTCCTGTTATTGCCCAATGGAGTGTGTTTTGAGCAGTTGCAAAGAATTCTTTTGTAATAGGGGCATTTTTATCATAGTCTGCTGATAAAGCGTAAATATCAGTAATTTTTTGATAAAATTTCCGTTCACTTGCCCGGATTTCTCGTATTCGTTCTAAAAGCTCATCAAAATAATCTCTACCAAAGACAACTCCACCCTGTTTAAGGCGTTCATCATCCATCACAAAACCTTTGATGATGTATTCTTTTAGGGTTTTTGTTGCCCAAATACGAAACTGTGTAGCCTGATAGGAGTTTACCCGATAGCCAACAGATATTATGCTATCAAGATTGTAGAAATCAAAATTCCTTGTAACCTCTCTATTGCCTTCTGTTTGAACTGCTCGAATTTTTCGAGTAGTTGCTTTTTCTTCCAGTTCACCGGTTTTGTAAATCTCTTTTAAATGATAAGTAATGGTATGGCTTTCAACACCAAAAAGCTGTCCCATTGTTTTTTGAGTAAGCCAGACGCTTTCATCTTTTACAAATACCTCAATATTTACTTTGCCTGTACCAGTTTGGAAAATTACAAAATTTGAAAATTTTTCTAATTGGTTGTTTTTATCTTTCATAATTCCCCGATTTTAAAGATGTACTGATAGCCCAATCGTTCCAATAATTCTATGGCAAATTCTTCAATTGTATTTTCGGTTATTTTATTCATTTTCCCTTGTCCATATTTGATGGATTAAATTTGTCTTCATCCCATTTTAATGGGTTATTCAGAATGTAATCCGAAATGGTTTGATATGATTTTTCGTTTCGGATAATGTGTTCCCAATAATTGCGTTGCCACAATTTCCCGTCAAACCGTTGCCAATTTTTATTTTTCACACCACGGATATATTCAACGGTTGTAATTGATTCAAACGCCCCAACCATATCCCCAACCGTTTTACCCGTAGGGGCAATCCCTTGTGGTTGCCCTTTTTCGGTTGCGGCGACCGTATCATTTTGGGCGACCGTATCATTTTGGGCGACCGTATCATTTTGGGCGACCGTATCATTTTGGGCAACCGTATCATTTTGGGCAACCGTATCATTTTGGGCAACCACAAGGGTTGCCCCTACGATTTGCAATATTGCGTGGAAATGGTTGGGCATTACGGT
>JAYENH010000382.1:0-3166 GCA_034721995.1 Bacteroidota bacterium | reverse complement strand
GTCGATTACATCCTAAAACCTATCGACGAGGAAGAACTTACTCTGGCTATAAACAAGGCTTCTGAATTGATCCGATTCGAGGAAAATCTTCAGCAAAAAGCCCTGGGTGGCAGTATTCAGGATCTAACAAATTCGCAACGCCTGGTATTAAAATCCAGTGATCAAATCCATATAGTGAATATTGAGGACATCATCCATATTGCTGCCGATGGAAACTATTCAACTTTTCACATGCATAACGGGAAAAAGATACTTGTTTCAAAGGGTCTTAAAGAATACGAACAATTATTGCTGGATTACGGCTTTCACCGAATTCATAAGTCGCATATATTCAACATCCACAAAATTAGCCATCTCGATAAAGCTGAGGGCGGCTTTGTGGTAATGAACAATGGGGATCGAATTCCAGTTGCCTCCCGAAAAAAGGATATGCTGTTACAGTTATTCGATGAAATGTAAGTAGTGAATCATTAGGTGAAATAGAGATACCAACAATTACTTAATTGTGTTTTGTAATAAAACACCAATTACAATACCTGCCATCGCAAAGATGCTTCAGTACTACTTTATTGCTACGTTTTTAATGTAATTATATGATAGAAAGCTGATTCCTTGATTTTTCATATAGTCCAAATCTAATATTACACATTAATGAGTTGTCAATTACTAACCCCATATACAGAGCAAAAAAGTTCGATATTTGTCCCATTCCGGCTACAAGGATAAAGCCAGTTTTAATCGACTGGCTTTCTTATTTGGTACAACATAGGTACAACAAAAAATAAAGAACAATAATATTTGCTCCGACATTACTCATTTAGCAAAAGCAATGGAGAGTGGGTGCGATGCAGGACGAGGTTAAGTGCCAAACACTTTTATTTCTTCATCGCCCAAAACATAAAACTTACCATTTATATACTTTATCAATTTTGTCTGAGCAGAAAAGGGAAGCGGAATTTTTATTTCTTCGAAATTTTCTCCTGAGAATTTATAGTATTCATATCCCACCTGGAAATAATAATTGCCACTTTCGCTACAAAACGATTTTATGCCCGGCTTTGGAAACTTTTTGCTGAACGAGCCAAACTGGTCGAAAATAATAATTCCGTAACCGGGGCAATTCAGATATACCTGGTTTTGTTTTTCGAAAAGCATGTTGGGCAGGCAATCGCCTTCGATAATTTGATCTATTGATGGAGATTTTTGCACAATGCCCATGTTCTGATCATACTGTATCAATTGCCGGGTTTCTGTATCGAAAAGCCAGATACAGTTCATCGCCGAATTACAGGCCAATTGAACAGAATATATTTCGTGATTATCGAATTCAATGGGGCTGGTGATTTCGGACAGGGCATTGTTAAGAAATTGCAATTGGTTGCTCTCGCGGTAAAAAACCAACAAACGCAAGGGCCTGCCCACGTCTACCGAGCTAATATCGCCAAGCATCGGATTGCTGTATTCGTGTAACTTTTCGCCTGTTCTATTTAGTTTTATGAGTTTGCTTTTATCGATCAGGTAAATATTTCCGAGCTTATCTACTTCGAAATTTGTTGCTTGTGCCGGGAATGTCTGTATTAATTTCAAGCTGTCCTGCGGCTGGTTAAGCCCAAGCAGTATCACAAATAAAAAAGTGTTTAACCAAATCATATCTTATTCCTCGTAAAATAATACGGTTAGCAGGGTTTGCCCTACAGCCTTTAATGTGTTGCGATCGATCACATCCATATTGTCGTTGTGGGTATGCCAATACGAACCAAAGTTTGAAAATGTAGAGGGATCGTGTTGGATAATGTTGATGCTCGGAATGTGGGCAATTTTGTTTACATACAAATGGTCGTCGATAACCTGTCCGCCCTGCGTAGGCACAAAATAATTACTATAGCCCAGCTTTCCGGCAGTGTTCCAAACTTTTCTAACCACATCGGGGGCATATTGTAACGAAATTTGTTCCTGGTTAAAAACAGCCCCTTTGGCCCCAACCATATCTAATAAAATCCCATAGCGCGGATAATAGCCAAGTTCGTGCATGTTCTCCGACCAATATTGCGAACCGAGGCACCATGTATCAGGTTCGTAAGGAAGGTTTTTATGATCGGGAGTGCCATAATCTTCGGCATCGAAAAAAATAATGTCGACACCCATTTTTATATTATGGTCTTTCAGGATACGGCCAATTTCCATCAGCACCCCAATCCCACTGGCACCATCGTTAGCACCAAGAATTGGCTGATCGCGTAATTCGGGATTATCGCAATGGTCGGCAAAAGGGCGGCTGTCCCAATGGGCAAACAACAAAATGCGGTTATTCTTTTCGGGCTGGTAGCTGGCAATAATGTTTTTCATTCTAAGTAAAGTGCCATCGTAGGCTTTTACTTTAGCTTTTTGCACCTGCACTTTGGCCCCAAACCCTTTCATTTTTTTTTCGAGATATTTTGCACACAAGGCATGTTCGTTTGTGTTTGGCACCCGAGGCCCAAAATCAACCTGTGCCTTAATATAGCTATATGCAGAATCGGCATTGAAACTTGGCACTTCAATTTCGGGCAGGGATTTTTTTTCGGTCTTTTTGGATGATTGTTTAGTCTGCCCATCGCCACAGGAGAAAAGAGAAAACAATATAATCATCAATATAAAAGGCAAGTATGTTTTAAACATTTTAGTTTTTTTATTATTGATTGAGAACGCAAAGTTGTAATCTTTTATTGAATGATAAAAATGAAAAATTCAAGCATAAAAAATCAGTATAAAGCTAAATGCCTGTAATCAGTATTTCTGACATTATATTTTTAATAGCAACAAAATAAGACGAAAACATTTTGACTACATTCTTTTGAACAACGATTGTTTGGTGCAAGGGCTTTAAGTTCGTGGCACCGATAATTTTGCCTGCTGTTATTTTATCCGTGCCACCGCAAAAATAAGTGCTTGTACGGTTTTTAACCCTACCTCCTCACAACCCGCACAACACCATCGCCATTATAGCTATGGTACTCGCCATTATACATGGCATCGGCACCAACCGGGCCCATTTGGAAAACACCGGGCGACACTGCCCTGACGAAATAATAATAGCTGCGAACAGTCGAGCTGGCACTTACGAACAAACTTGTCCTGTCGTCGCGGATGTCGCGGTAATCGTAGTTGTAATTGTCTTTTATCCAAT
>JAYENH010000381.1:0-3187 GCA_034721995.1 Bacteroidota bacterium | reverse complement strand
ACCATTGAACCAGGTTGCAAATATTGGTACTCCTGACCCCAAAATGATTGTTGTTCAACCCTGGGAAAAATCAATGGTCGAACCCATCGAAAAAGCAATTATGAAAGCCAACATTGGGATTAACCCTCAAAACAATGGAGAAATTATCAGATTGGCAGTTCCGCCCCTAACAGAAGAGCGAAGAATCGAACTGGTAAAACAGGTAAAAAGCGAAGGCGAAAACACAAAAGTAAGCGTTCGGAATTCGCGCCGCGATGCAAACGACGAATTAAAAAAAATGAAAAATGATGGCCTTTCCGAAGACCTTGAAAGAGATGCCGAAGCCGAAGTCCAGAACCTTACAAATAGCTTCATTAAAAAAGTTGAGGAGCTTGTTACAGAAAAAGAAAAAGACATAATGACAATATAAAAACAACAAAAATGAGACTATTATTAATTAGTAATTCCACTATGGCAGGCCAGCCATATTTAGATTATCCGAAGTTCGAGATTAAAAAATTTCTTGGAAACAGCATTAAAAAAACCTTGTTTATCCCTTATGCCGGGGTTACATTTTCTTACGATTCTTATGCCGAAAAGGTGCAGGAACGTTTCAATGAAATAGGTTACGAAGTTGATCCGATACACAAATACACAGATCCGGTTGAAGCAGTAAAAAATGCCGAAGCTATTATTGTAGGTGGGGGAAACACTTTTCATTTGGTGCATCAGCTTCATGAGAATAATTTAATCGATGCCATTCGTAAAAAAGTTTTAGAAGGAACTCCTTTTGTTGGATGGAGTGCAGGATCGAACGTTGCTTGTCCATCCTTACGTACAACCAACGATATGCCGATTATAGAACCTGCAAGTTTCAACACATTCAATTTGGTGCCATTTCAGATAAACCCCCATTATTTAGATGCAAATCCCGATGGCCATGCAGGCGAAACTCGCGAAGCACGTATCGAGGAATTTATTGAAATAAACCCGGATATGTTTGTTGCCGGATTGCGCGAAGGATGTATGTTTAAAGTCGAAAATGGCAAAATGGAACATGTAGGTACCCGCACATGCCGTATCTTTAAAAAAGGCATCGACCCTTATGAATTAAAATCGGGAGACGATTTTGATTTTTTGCTAAAGTGATTTAGCCTCCCGCAGATTACGCAGATGTACGCAGAGAAATCGTCAGCGAAAATTTGCGTAATCTGCGGGAACAAATTCTAAACAGATGAAATTTACAGTCCTGATATTATTCCTCGTTTTAATAAACTCATCGCTATTTTCGCAGGAAAACCAATCGTACCAAACTTTCAAGAATTATAAACAGACAATTGAAATAAAAGGCATGGGCGGCCCGATGATAGATTTTTCGGGGACCGTTGATGCCTTTACTTTTTTGTGGGGAGGAGGTGCAGCAGTAAGCATCAATAAAAATATATACTTAGGAGGATTTGGTTATTCAGCTTTTAATGGCCTCAACCCCGATGGCTTTACAAAGCAGGAAGATTACGAAAATTACTTTGAATACGGCGGCGTTTGGGCCGGTTATGTTTTTAGCCCAAACAAAGTTATACATCCTGTTTTTGATATAAAAGCCGGCTGGGGAAACCTTGCTATAGAAAACCTGAACACAGGCATTACCAACAATTTTTCAACATATATAATTAAGCCATCATTCGAAATAGAAATGAACATAAACAAGTTTATGAAAATTGGTCTCGATGTACACTACCGACATGTTGGCGAAGTTGAAATAGAGAAATTTACTTATGATTTTTCGGGAACAGGGCTTGGATTTTCGTTTAAGTTTGGGTGGTTTTGAGTTTGAGAATTTAAGAAAATTCATATATGTTTGCATAAAATAAAAATTCGAAAACATGAAAAGATTTTTACCATCTCTAAAAGCTACTATTTTAATATTATTTGCAGTAGGTATATTATCCATTGGGAATTCTGCAATAGCACAAATCCAGATTACGGCAGCTACAGGGCCAGGCTCAATTTGCATTGGCGATTCAATAGAGTTGTTTGTTAACGTAACCGGTGGTTCAGGTCCAATAACTTATGCATGGAGTTCATCTCCATCAGGTTGGGCCGATACCCTGCAAAGCACTTATGCTTCGCCCACCATAAATACTAATTACACAGTAGAAATAAGCGATACCATTAACAGCATCGACACAACTTTTCTGATAACAGTGAACCCCTTGCCGATTGTCGATTTAAGCTCGTTCAATATTTTTTGCGAGGGCAGTTCAATAGATATTGAGATTGATAATTTTGCTGCAATACTTTGGAGCAATGGCAGTACCGATACAATTATCAATGTTAATACAAACTCAACTGTATGGGTCGAAGTAACAGATGTTAACGGATGTATAGGCAGCGATACAGTTGTTATTGCCGAACAGCCACTCCCTGTCGTTGACCTTGGTGCCGACACAGCATTTTGCGATGGCCTGACAATAACATTCGATGCAGGCAACGGACTCAACTATCTGTGGAACAACGGAACAACAGCTCAAACCCTGGAAGTTGGCACAGATGGCAATTTTTCAGTCGAAGTTACCGATTCGTATGGATGTATGGCCTCGGATGATGTTGAAGTTACAATTTATCCATTACCTGTAATGACACTTACCGGCGACACCGTTTGGATGTGTGTGGATGATACAATCGAAGTTATTGGAGGAACAGATATGACTTACACTTACGAATGGAGCAACAGTTTAACAGATGCAATAATAAATGTTGATGCAATTGGTAATTATACATTAATCATAACAACCGATATGGAATGTGTAGATAGTATCGAAATTATTGTTGATCATCAACGCGATGCAATTTCGTCATTTGTGTTTTTTGAAACATTCAACCATGTAGTATTCGAGAATCATTCGCAAAATGCCTGGGTTTATGTTTGGGATTTTGGCGATGGCTCCGACCTGTCGCTTGAGGAAAACCCCGTACACGATTATCCTGCCGATACATCTAATGTCTTTTACATAGTTACTTTGTATGCTGCAAATCAATGTATGGAAGATACTTCTACCGCCGATGTTTTAACTTTCGACATCGAAGAGTTTGGTGGCACAAGTGATATTTCGCTGTTCCCAAACCCCAACAATGGTATTTTTAGTTTAAACGGAAAACTTCCTGCTAACGAGGAATTTTCGCTACGCATTAAACATGCGTAGCGAAA
>JAYENH010000380.1:0-3188 GCA_034721995.1 Bacteroidota bacterium | reverse complement strand
TATAAACCATAACGACGAAGAGGCTATTCGCAGGGTTATTAATTATCCGGCACGCGGAATTGGGAAAACCACACTCGAAAAACTCAATGATTTTGCATCAAAAAGCAACAAAAACCTTTGGGATGTCTTACTGTTGGTTGCAAATACAGATATAGGACTAAACAAAGGGACTGTAGCCAAAATTGGGAGTTTTACTCAGTTTATCCTTAAAATTTCGGAAGGAATAGAAAATCGCGATGCTTATGAAAGCGCAATGAGTATTACCGGAGAATCAGGTATTTTTAAACAATTGCGACAGGATAATTCACCCGAAGCTATAAGCCGAAGCGAAAATGTAAACGAGCTGCTGAATGGCATCAAAGAATTTATTGATACAGAAGCCGAAGACCGCACAATTCCCCTAAGCGAATTTCTCGAAAACGTTGCCCTGCTCACCGATCAGGATTCAGATAAAGAAGAAGATTTCGATAAAGTAACACTAATGACAATCCACTCGGCCAAGGGGTTGGAATTTAAACATGTGTTTGTTGTGGGTATTGAAGAGGGCTTATTCCCGTCGCAGTTATCGGCAGGTAGTTTACAGGAATTAGAAGAGGAACGCCGTTTGTTTTATGTGGCAATTACCAGAGCCGAAGATTCACTGTGTTTATCCTTTGCCAAATCACGATATAAATGGGGCAATATTGAAAATAGCAGGCCCAGCAGGTTTTTAAAAGAAATAGATCCTGTTTTTATCGAAGAAAAAGTTGAAGATAGTTTTGTTACCGGAGGTGATTCCAATTTTGGTGTGTCACAAAAAAATAAATTTAAGCATAGAGGTAACATGT
Source organism: Bacteroidota bacterium (assembly GCA_034721995.1). GTDB lineage: Bacteria > Bacteroidota > Bacteroidia > Bacteroidales > M50B96 > JAIOYV01. The sequence continues at coordinate 2,361 of JAYENH010000380.1, read as the reverse complement.
ATGGAAATCAAAACCAAAGACCTTATTCCTTAGGGCATGGTCAACATCAGTATAAGGAAAACAGCAATGAACCGTTATCAGAAAAAATAAAGAAAAAACCTACTATGAAAAAAGCATCTCAAATTTCGAAAGATAAACTTAGCTCATTGTCAGAATATAAGCAACTTGACAAATTAGGAAACCCCCAACCCATAAGTAACGACAATACTGGAACTACACCGGTTTTCAAACCCGGACAAATTGTAAAACATGGGAAATTTGGCCGTGGGAAAGTTGTAGAAATTGAAGGCGAGCTTCCCAATACAAAAGTTATTGTGCAATTTGAGGGAGTAGCAGGCCGGAAAAAACTATTGACAAAATTTGCCAAGCTCGAAGTGTTGAGGTAATTTTTAAATTTGTAATAGTGTATTGTATAGTACACTATAGAGAAGATAAAAAATGATACGAACCTTTTGCAAAGGAACATTTGCATAGGAAAATAAAAATAGTTGTAAGCCTTCGTAGGTAGTCAGGTAGGTAGGAAAATCCTATCTTGTCAATTTATCTTGCAACTAAAAAACGACATTTGACCAATTGATACAAAAAGTGGCACAAGTAGAAACGGGAAAATCTTGAAAAGTTATGAAAAATAAATATTGCCCAAAATTAATTAAAGATGTTCCCCCCAAAATTTCATTCAAGCAAATAACTATATAGTCTCTGTAAGAAAACGCCAATAACTGCGTTATGCTCATCTTTAAACTCAGTCATCCGTCAGCTGACGGATGACTGAGTTTAAGGATTTCACAAGCCTTGTTCTTGACGCTTTCTTATCAGAGACTTTTAAAAACAGGAGTTTTCGTGCAGGCACTATATAACTATACCGATTTTGGCAACTTGTTTTTTGAATGTAAGAAAAGACCAACAATAATTCCGGCTAACCCAATTATCAACCCGACAAACTACCTGAATAATTTGTTGTAAATTTGTGTTTTACTTTATAGTTCAAAATGAAAAAGAATGAAAAAAAGGAAAAAATTAGACCTTGGCAATTCAGATTTTAAAGATATAATGATAAACGATAATTATTTTGTTGATAAATCATTATTTATAAAAGAAGTTATCGATTCAGAAAATAAAGTATTGCTATTGCCCCGCCCTCGCCGTTTTGGTAAAACCGTAAATTTATCGATGCTAAAATATTTCTTCGACAAAAACGAAACGGAAAACGAAAAGCTTTTTACAGAACTGAAAATCTGGCAAACCGGAAACGATATAAAAGAACATCGTGGAAAATATCCGGTGATATCTATGTCGTTCAAAGATGCAAAAGCCAATACATGGGATGCTACTTTAAGACATATAAAAAAGGAAATAGCAGAAGCATATAAACAACACAGATATTTAGTAAAAAGTGATATTTTATTTGTTGATGAAAAAGATTCTTTCACAGAAATACTAACAAGGAAAGCCGATGAAGTTGATTTTGCCGGAAGTCTGGAATTACTTAGTGAATATCTGCAAAGATACCACAACGAAAAAGTTGTAATATTAATTGATGAATACGACACTCCAATACAGACAGGATATGGAAAATTTTACGATGATGTAACTCCTTTTATGCGCAACCTGTTAAGCGGGGCTTTCAAAGATAATTCGAATCTTTATAAAGGAATAATAACAGGAATACTGCGCGTGTCAAAAGAAAGCATTTTCTCGGGATTAAATAATATAGGCGTTTATTCTATAATGAATTATGACTTTTCTGATAAATTCGGTTTTACAAAAAATGAAGTGAAACAAATTTTGTCAGATTTCAATCTTTCAGATAAATACATTGAGGTAAAAAAATGGTACAATGGCTATAAATTTGGTGAAACAAAAAATATCTATAACCCCTGGTCGATATTGAATTATGCCGCCAAACACCACGAGGGATTTAAAACATTTTGGGCAAATACCAGTGGAAACGAATTAATTAAAAATGAAATAAAGAAGAAGGGGTCAGAGAATATCAGGAAGGATATTTTAGACCTTATTAATGATGGTACTATAATTAGGGACATCGAAGAAAATTTTGTATTTACTGATTTAGACAAAAGAAAAAGCCTATTGTGGACATTACTAACATATAGTGGATATCTGGCAGTAATAGACAAAAAATCAAGGAAGGAATATGAACTTGCGATACCAAATTACGAAATCAAGGCTATTTATCAGGAAACAATAATCGAATGGTTCGAGGGTGATTTGAATGTAATAAAGTCCTTGCTAAAAGACACAACAAGCTATTTGATAAACAACGAAATATCGAAATTCGAAACCGGCTTCAAACAAATAATGGGCGATACTTTCAGTTATTACGATACAGCAAAAAACCAT
>JAYENH010000379.1:0-13195 GCA_034721995.1 Bacteroidota bacterium | reverse complement strand
TACCCGTTTTGAATATAATCGGCAGAATACTTGTTCTGTTCAGAAAAATGGGTAACAGAGGCCATATTGAAACCAATACGAGGACCGATCGAGAATGTTTGAGAGTACAATTCACCGAAGATAAAAACGATAAATGTCAGTAGAACTATTTTTTTCATTAATAAATATTTTAGCTGCGAATTTCACTAATAAGCATGAATTAACCCGTTAAGGGATAAATTCAATCATGCCAAAGGTATGTTTTTTTTTGAAAAATCAATAAAAAAACAGGATTGAAAAATCAACCCTGTTTTTATTACTTATCGTTTTCTTGCAAAGAATAAATAGTGATTCAACCCACTTACTATTACTGGGCAGGCTTAATGTCTAAAAGTTCAACCTCAAATATCAATGCCATTCCTGCTTTAATTGCTCCTCCCGGACGTGGATGATCACCATAAGCTAAATCAGACGGGATGTACAAAGTCCACTTCGAACCTACCGGCATCATTCCAAAGGCTTCGTCCCAACCTTTTATTACACGTCCCATCCCAACATTAAATTCAAATGGTTGTCCACGGTCAACCGAACTGTCGAATACTGTTCCGTCAGTTAAAGTTCCATGATAATGTGCAACAACTTTATCGCCTTTTTGAGCAACGGGGCCTGTACCTTCTTTATCAATTTTATACTGAAGGCCACTTGGCAATGTTTTTACACCTGGCTTCTTTTTGTTCTCAGCAAGAAATTTTGCGCTTGCGGCTTTATACTTTGCTATTTCTGCCTCGTTTTCTGCACTACTTGGTTGCTTTGGAGCATTCTGTTGTTGCTGTTTCTGCGCAAAAGCCTGTAGCAGTTTTTGAGCTTCCTCATTTGTAAACAAAGTTTGTTCTCCTTTAAGCATTTGGTCAAGGGCCTTATTCAAAGCTTCGAAATCAATTTTTTCGTAACCTTGATTTTTTAAAAACGAGCCGAGGTTTATACCCCATGCATAACTCAACGAATCGAAATTGTTAGTAAGATTTACTGCTTCCGGCACATCATGTGAGTGGCCGTTGTGCTCATGGTCGTGGTCGTTAGTTGATTTTGTTTGTCCGTTTGTACAACCGATAACAAACAGAAGGCTAACTACAGGTACTAGGAATAAATTTTTAATTTTCATTGTTTTACTTTTTTTTAGTGATAAATATAATTTTTAAAATGGTAAATCGTCTTCGGTATTTTCCGGAGGTGGCGTATCATTTGTTTCCATTGGAGGGGCGGGAGGAGGACTTGAGGTTCCACTTCCACTTTCACCTTCCGATACTTTTTCTATTCTCCAGGCATCAAGGTTTGTGAAATAGTTTGTTTTTCCTTCTTTTTCCCATTTGTTTCCTCTTATATTAAATGATACTTTTACAATATCGCCTGCAGAAAAGGTCTTAATAAGGTTTGTGCGATCCTGGGTAAGTTGAAATTTTATATAATCCGTAAATTCATATCCTCCACTATTCTCCGATTTCTCTATCACAAATTCTTGCTTGCGAAAACGCTCGCTAACTTGCATAAAATCCATGATCTCAATTATTTTTCCACTTAATTCAAAATTCATAATTCAGGTTTTTATTCTTCGGTTATTACAATTTCTACAATTTTATCGTTTGCTTCTATTTGATCAATAACATCAACTCCCTCAACAACTTTTCCAAAACATGTGTGTTGCCTGTCTAAATGTGAAGTGTTTTGCCGGCTATGGCAAACAAAGAATTGAGAACCACCGGTATTGCGTCCGGCATGTGCCATCGATAGAACACCACGATCATGATATTGGTTGTCGCCATCCAGTTCACAATCGATTGTATATCCGGGGCCACCGGCTCCGGTACCATCAGGACAACCTCCCTGGATTACAAAATCGGGAATAACCCGGTGAAAAGTAAGCCCGTTGTAAAAACCTTTCTTGGCAAGAGATACAAAATTATCGACTGTTTTTGGTGCATCTTTCTCGTAAAAATCAACTTTCATTACACCTTTTTCAGTGCGGATTTCAGCTTTATACATATTCAGAAATTATTTATAAATTAAAATTTGTGCAAAAATAATAATATTAATGGAATGATAGAATGAAGTCTAAATCTTATCCGGTAGCTATCAGATAAGATTTAGATAGTAATTAGTTCCTGCACGAAAACTCCTGTTTTTAAAAGTCTCTGATAAGAAAGCGTCAAGAACAAGGCTTGTGAAATCTTTAAACTCAGGAGTCCGTCAGCTGACGGATGACTGAGTTTAAAGATGAGCATAACGCAGATATTGGCGTTTTCTTGCAGAGACCTAATGTAAGGGTTTTATTGTTTGCAGATGATTCCCCTTTTTCAAGCTCATTTTTCCATTTTCTTTTTCCATTTTCAAAAATTATTACTTTTGATGCCTAATAATAAAAACGATCTTTATGGAAAACACGCGTATCTTATGCCTGAAACCTGAATTTTCACAAACGAAGACTTCTATTTATCAAGGCAGTAACATGCTCTTTTTAAAATCAATCAAACATTCTAAAGACAAAATTGCAAGTTTTAAAACAGTTGCAGACCAACACCAATTTCGCGCCGATGAAGTTTTGAAAGAGCTAAAAGCAGCCGATATCAGAATAGATCTTATAAAAGCCGTAATTGGTCGTGGAGGACTTGTGAAGCCAATCTCTTCGGGCATTTATGAAGTAAACGAGGCCTTAAAAAACGATTTGAGAAATTCTCCTCATGGCGAACATTCTGTTAACCTGGGAGGATTAATTGCCGACGATTTGGCAAAAGTATTACCTGATGCAAAAGCATATATTGCCGATCCTGTTGTTGTTGACGAAATGGAAGACATAGCCCGAGTAACGGGTTGGCCAGAATTTAAGCGTAATTCCGTTTTTCATGCCCTTACCCAAAAAGCAGTTGCCCGCCGACATGCAAAAGCAGTAATGAACACCTACGAAAAAATGAACCTTATTGTAGCTAACCTCGGCGAAGGGATTTCTATAGGTGCTCATAAAAAAGGAAAAGTTGTTGATGTTAACCAGGCTTACGACGGAGAAGGCCCATTTTCTCTGGAGCGTAGCGGAAGCCTTCCGTTAGGAGATTTGGTTGAATTATGCTTTAGTGGAAAATATACAGAGAAAAAACTTATGTGGAAATTGCGCGCCGAAGGTGGTATGATGGCACATTTTGGAACACGGAATCTTTTCGAAATTGAAGAAATGATTGACAATGGCAATAAAAAAGTAGAGGAAATTTTCAAAGCAATGGCATACCAGGTCAGTAAATATATAGCTTCGTTAATGCCTGCTTTAAAAGGCGAAATAGATGGTATATTATTAACCGGTATGATTGCCCATAATAAAATGTTTACCGATTTCATTATCGAACATATTGGGAGTTTGGCTCCTATCCATATTTATCCGGGCGAATGTATTTCCGATGGACTAGCACTAAATGCTAATATGATGCTTAAAGGGGAAATAGAAGTTAAAGTGTACAAATAGAAAAAGCCTGTTTCTTTCCGGCTTATTTATGTGTAAACCCTAACAAATAATTTTCATGATTGATAATCTCATTTTTCAAACTGATTTTTATCATTGTGCAACGAGTTAATAATTACGAATTTTGAAAAGCTATTATAGTTCATAATATTATTAATTAAATATGCTGCACATGGAAATACGCAACTGGGAGGAAAAGTACAAGCTTAATCAGAAAAAAATTGATGAACACCACAAAAAATTTCTCGACATTATTAATATGCTTATCAAAATATCGAACGAAAGAAGTTGTGAAGAGGAAATATCTTTGGTTTTTTTCAGGTTGATATATTATGTCGATAATTTTTTAATCGAAGAAGAAATTTATCTTAAAGAAAACAAATATCCTAAATTCAAACAGCATAAAGAAGCCCACAATACTTTCATACACGAAATACTTAAATTACAGAACGAATATCAAAATCGCAATAAAACTATTTGTAAAAGTTTACTGGATTTTCTCCAAAATTGGTTCGACAAGCATATTCTCGAAACCGACAAAGAAGCCGTTGGCTTTATTATTAATTCAACGGCTCAGGAATAATAAAAATAAGATACTGAACTTTGAATCACGATACGCCTCGCTATAGAGAAATTCTTTTAACTCAGCTCGAAACCATCAACTGACAGCTTGTCGCATTTATATTTCAGGAATTATTATTGATAGGCAGCAAAAAAAAATTACAAAATGGGAAAATATTCGAAATGGATTGGCGGTGGTTTAGGTTGGGTTTTAGGAGGCCCCATCGGGGGTTTACTTGGATTTGCAGCAGGTGCATTATTCGACAAATCGGAAAAAATCACCGGCCATCATGAAGGTTACGGCAATACTACTCAAAACGACTTTGTTATCAGCCTTTTGGTTTTAACTGCAGCGGTAATGAAAGCAGATGGCAAAATTGTACATGCCGAATTAGATTATGTGAAAGAATATTTCAGGCGCATGTTTGGGGCAAACCGATCGGGACAGGTTATTCGTATGCTTGGAGATTTGATTAAACAAGAAATTCCGGTGCATGACGTATGTGCGCAAATTTCTCATAACATGGACTATTCGTCGCGCTTGCAGTTTATGCACTTTTTATTTGGTATTGCGCAGGCCGATGGAGATGTGTCAGCTTCTGAATCGAGACTGATAAGCGACATTGCCGGTTACTTGTCAATCTCTCAGGCCGACTTCAATTCTATTAAGTCAATGTTTGTGAAAGATAACATGGCGGCTTACAGGATACTCGAAGTAGATAAATCGGCCAGCAACGAGGAAGTGAAAAAAGCATACCGTAAAATGGCCGTAAAATTTCATCCCGATAAAGTGAGCTACCTCGGCGAAGAAGTGCAGAAAGGCGCAAAAGAAAAATTTCAGCAATTAAGCGATGCTTATAAACAGATAAAACAAGAAAGAAAAATTGCCTAAGTACAAAATCAGCAATAATAATTATACTTTTGCCTTAATTAATTTTAACAAAACAATAAAAATAATATAATGAATTTAAAAGGAATATTAGCAATTTCGGGTTATCAGGGTTTATTTAAAATGATTTCGCAGGCCAAAAATGCGATTATCGTTGAATCTTTAATTGATAAAAAACGGATGCCCGCTTATACTACTTCGAAAATCAGTTCGCTCGAAGACATTGCAATTTTTACCAGCGATGAAGATTTGCCTTTGTTAAAAGTTTTTCAGAAAATATATGAGCATCTTAACAAAGGTGAAGCTATCAGTCATAAATCATCGGGCAATGAACTGAAAAAGTTTTTTACCGAAATACTGCCCGAATATGATAAAGAGCGGGTTTATGTTTCGGATATTAAAAAAGTTATTCAGTGGTATAATTTGCTATTGTCGGAAGAAATGATCGACTTAGAAGAGGATGAAAAAGATATAGAAGAAAATGCTGAAGGAGAAGTAAAAACAGACGATCAGCCAAAAGAAAAAAGTCAGGAAGAAGAAGAGGCAAAAGATTCGGAAGAAAAACCTGATGAGAAATCAGAATAGGAATTAACCAACTTCTTCACCTCCCAAATCACATTCGAAAACTAATTCTTGGTAGTTTATTAACTCAGGATTATATTTAGTGCTTGTTAAGAAACAAGCACTAAGTGATGGACATCAGCCGGATAAAGCAAAGTATCGGCATTTAGCATTTTAATTTGTTATCCTTCGTCGGGGAACATTTGGTTTATTGTATTTATGCTGTATTTTCAAATTTTTGTTAGGCAAACACTTATTGTACCGGAACTTCGCTTTGTTCAGCACTTACCCTAATCCTACTCCTTCAATGCCCTGAACCTTTGCAACAGCGTGGGGTGCGAATAGCTCAAAAACACTACTACCGGATGGGGCGTGAGGTTGCTCAAATTGCTCTGCGATAGTTTTTTTAACGATGAGATTAAATTATCAGCCTGGCCAAAACCTGCTGCAAAAGCATCGGCCTGGTATTCGTTTTTACGGGAATAAATGGTTTGCCCTAAACCAAGCACCATCGAAATGGGACTGTACAAAATCCCAAACGAAATCAAGCCTATATGAAAACTGGTTTGATCTACTCCGAGTGCTTCCGACAAAGCCGGATTATCAATAAACAAACTCAACAGATATAATGTAAATCCGGTTTGCAAAATCCCAATTGCCATTCCATAAATGGTGTGCTTTTTTTTGTAATGGCCAATTTCATGTGCCAGCACTGCAACAATTTCTTCGGTGCTCAAATCTTTTACCAGGGTATCGTACAGCACAATACGCTTTTTCTTTCCAAGACCGCTGAAGTAGGCATTGGCTTTTGTCGAGCGTTTCGAGCCGTCGATCATAAAAATATTGTCGAGCTTAAAACCAGCCTTTTTGCTGAAAGCTTCGATGGCCGTGCGCAGTTCACCATCTTCGAGTGGGGTTTGTTTGTTGAACAACGGGACTATGAGGCTGGAGTAAAACATGTTCATAAAAAGCATAAACACTGCCATCGCTGCCCATGTCCATAGCCAGAAGTATTCGCCGGTCTGGTTATAAAACCAGATAAATAAAGCCAACAGCCCCCCTCCTATCACAGCACCTAACAACCAGCCTTTTATCTTGTCGAAAATGTAAGTTTTTACTGTGGTCGTATTAAAACCAAAACGCTGCTCAATAACAAAAGTGTCGTAAATGGCAAAGGGAGTATTTAAAATATCGGAAGCCAAACCCAGTATCGCAAAAAACAACAAGGGCATTAATATGGGATGTTCGGTAATTTGACGCACATAATTATCGATATACGCAAAGCCGAACAACAGCAACATCAGCATAATCAAAACAAAACTAAAGCTACTGGTAAGATATGAAAATCGGGAATTGACTTTTTCATAGTCCTGTTGTTTGGCATATTTTTCGGCATCGTAAATACCTTCGAGTTCAGTTGGGATTTTCGATGTGCGTGTTTTGGAATTCAGGTAATTCATCCAAAGCCCAAAAACGAAATCGAAAACTACCAGGCCGATTATTATGTAGAATATTGTGTTTGTCATTAACTATAAGATTTACTTTTTTATAAAATTGTTTTTGGGTAATGAAGGCTTACCAGATTCATATTTATTTACGAATCATCAAATTGACTAATTAACATTGTTAATATATAATCCAATCCTTTCAGAATTAGTAAGACCTAATACCCCCCATAAAACTTGCGCATAAACCATTCAACCGAAATAAAAAGCATGAGGACAATAAAAATCCATTTCAGGTTTATCATTTCGGTAAGTTTTTGCTCTTTGCGGGCTATTGGCACTATGCTTTTGTTTTCTGTCAGCTCGTTGTACAAGGCATCAAATTGCTGTGGAAAAAACAATTTTCCATTGGTTTCGTTGGCAATCCGATATAGTATCTGATGGTTGGCAGTTGTGTTAATGGCTTCGGTATTAACGGGGAACACCGAGAATTTTCCCAGGGTACTAAAGTTTTCGCCCTCGTATTCAACATTTGCCGAGTATGAATAATCACCCGCCGCAAAAGCCCCCACATCCAAACGATAACTGTTCAGGTGTTTGACAAAAGCATACTGATATATTTTATCTTCACTGTCCTTTATCTGCAAATCAATTTCAGGCTTATTGTCAGGCTCGTAACTTTTATTGTACACTTCGGCGTTAAAAATAATGCTTTCGGTTTCGCTAAACACATTGTTTACATCTACTACAAACCTTTCCTTTTTAACCCTGAGCGCAAGATATTGCACCATTTTATTTATTAGTTCGTCGAACAGCTCGTGATTGCCAACCTGGAAATAATTCTGAAGCCTCCATCGCCAAATCCCCTCTCCCGTAACGAAACAAGTTTTATGATCGCCATCGATATGAAATGAAATAAGCGGTTTGTTGGTTTCGATGTTTTTTATTTTCTGATAAAGGAAAACATCGGGATTTACATTTAAAGTATATCCACCAAAAGGAACCATCAGGGGCGGAAATCGTTCGATAAGTTTCATATCATCTTCGGAAAACTCAAAAAGGCTAAACCTCTCGTTTGCAAAAGCTCCGGCATATTCAAAACTCGATTTATTCTGATTGATATTGACCCCGGCCTGCGCTGAGTTTAATTTGTCGACATCGCTTTGCCCACCTATAATAAACAATGCCGGTACTTTATATTTAATAATATCGGACAACAAGCGAGTGCCTGCCTGGGTTTTGGAAGGCAACTGATGCATTATAACAAGATTGTATTCCCGTAATTCGCCATCAAAATTGCGTGGGCTTTCCTGTTTCACATCAAAATTTATATTGCTTTTGAGTGCACGCCTTATTGCCCCAATATCGGGATGCGATGAATTGGCGAGTATCAGGATTTTTTGTTTGCTGTCGATTACATCAATAACAAACTCATGTTTATTGTTGTACAGATTTGTTTCGTCATCGAGAGCTTCGAGTTCTACGACATACCGCTGCAAGCCTTTTTGTTTTGCTTCAATTTCGATATTTATTATTTCTGAAAATGGGTTTGTAATAATGTCGATGTCCTGCGAAAAAATTACTTCGCCCCTATGTTTTACATTCATTTTGCTTTTTGCGCCCAAAGCCATGCTTGCCCCAAGATAAACCTGGATTGGAAAATTGTTTCCGAGGAAGGCAAATTTATTGTGGTTTAATTCCGAAATCCTGATATCGCAATTTTGCAAGGTGTCGCCCAAAGCAACCGAGTAGATTGGAAAACCCAGCTTTTTGGCTGCGATTGCAGGGTTCGAGCCTTTGTTGTAGTTGCCGTCGCCGGCAAAAACCAAAGCCCCTACATTGCGATTTGCATATCGGTTTTCAATTTCAGCAAAAAAACCAGAAAAATTACTGGCCTTACCTGAAAAATCAACTTCAAACTTCTCATCGGTGTTTTCCGAGAATGTATATTGTTGAATTTCGAACTCGTTTTGTAGTTTTTCGATAAAGTTATTAAGCTTTTCGGGATATATGTCCCGATAAAAAGCCGAGTCTTTATTTAGAACAAGCGATTCGGAATTGTCCTGTGCTATAATAATTATTGGTTTGTCGATAATTTTCCGTACCGAATTTATGAGGGGCGACAGAAGCATGAACGACAAAATGAAAATAAAAATTGAGCGCAATACTGACATTAGCCTGATTTTCCATTTGGGCAGATCGTTAAATGCTTTGTCTTTTCGGTATAAAAACCAACTTATCGCCACTGCCAACAGAATGCAGAAAACGATGAACCAGAGAGGTTGTGTGGTGCTAATTTGTAAATTCAAAATTTATTGTTTTTGATTTCTTATTCTATTTTATTTTTATATTGCAGTACATTTTTTCACTAAATATTTGGAAATAATTTTGAAATCGTATTCATAGATAAAAACATTTTGCCACTATTAGGAAGCATTATAAAGTCATAATTTTTATAAAAAGATATAGCCTCATCATCAATTGGATCAACAACAACTGCAATAGAGCCTATTACTTTCTTAGATACGATATAACTTTCTTTCAAAGCATCCATTAGCAAATATTCTCCTTTTCCCTGCCTAAAAAATGTTTTGTCAATAGCCAATCTTCCTAACAATGTAACCGGTATGTTGAAATACGAGTCAGGAAGTTTTTTTGAAAATTCTTTAGGTATATCGCATTGTGGTATACTACTATTAGACAATGTGTAATAGCCTTTAACAATATTTGACTTATCAATTAGAACAAAACACACTGAAAGCTTTCTTTTTACATCTTGGCCGGCTTGTTGCCTGATATAATTATTAAGTAACTCTTTTCCACAGTCAAACTCTTTTCGATTGTGAGATTTTTCTAAAATTGTTAATTTAAAACACATTTTATCTATTGAAATTCTAAATACTTTTCCGATGCCTTTTTCAACTTCTCACTTGGCTCAATATTGGAAAGTACTGCATTAAAGAAAATCTCTTTATCTTTTTGGGAGACTAATATTTGCTCTTTATCGCTAATAATCTTTTTTGCCCGCTCTCTAACTACAGATATTACAAAACTAGAAAAAGTTTTATGACCACTTATTTTAGAAGCTCTTTCAAAAAATAATCTATCTTCCTTTGAAAGACGCAATTCAAACCTTGATTGCATAATAGCTGTTGTCTTCATAAAAATAATTTTAATCTACATCGCAAATATACGGAATTATTACGTACATGTCAATTTTACAATACTGAACATTTCAAATAATACTAAATCCTAAGTGTTCATGCCACCACAAACGTTCAGCACCTGTCCACTAATATATATTGATAAGTCTGATCCAAGAAATATGCAGGCATCGGCAACTTCTTCGGGGGTGCCGCCGCGCTTTAACGGAATTTTTGAGGCCCAATCCTTTCGTACATCTTCGGGTAGTTTGGCTGTCATTTCGGTAATTATGAAACCTGGTGCAATTGCATTGCTACGGATATTCCTCGAACCAAGCTCTTTGGCAATCGATTTTGTGAACCCAATAATCCCGGCTTTCGATGCAGAATAATTTGCTTGTCCGGCATTTCCGCTAACACCAACAACCGAGCTCATGTTTATTATCGATCCGCTGCGCTGCTTTAACATGGTACGCTGAACGGCCTTTGTAAAATTAAATACCGATTTCAGGTTTACGGTAATCACTGCATCCCACATTTCCTCAGTCATGCGCATCAGGAGGGTATCTTTTGTAATACCGGCATTGTTTACAAGAATATCGATTTGCCCAAATTCTTTTGCAATCTCACTTACAACTTCTTGTGTTTCGTCGAAATTGGCTGCATTACTTGCATAGGCTTTTGCTTTTACCCCCATACTGTTCAGTTCGGTTTCAAAGGCTTTTGCATCATCACCTATAACTAAATCGGTAAAAGCAATATTAGCTCCCTGCTGCGCAAATTTTATTGCAATAGCTTTTCCTATGCCACGTGCAGCTCCTGTTATAATAGCTGTTTTTCCTTTCAATAACATAATTCTACGGTTTTATTATTTGTGCAAAAATAGGGAAAAAAGACGGAAGTCGGAAGATAGAAGATGGAAGATGGAAGTCGGAAGATGGAAGACAGAAGATGGAAGCCTGGAGTTAAGAGATGGAAAATAGAGATTTGTCATTAAAGGTGTTAGTAAGCTATATCGAATTCTGAACCGGGAACTTTGAAGCTCTGAACCCTTTTTCAAAAAAAAAATGTTAAAATATTTGGATATGTGAAAACTACTGTGTTATATTTGCAGTGTACTAATTACGTAATACACTAAAACACTAAGATTATGGTAACAATTGAACAACTCGATTTCAGGTATCCTAAGAGTAGCAAGCTATTCGATAGCCTCGACCTGAATCTCGAAAAAGGCAATATCTACGGATTGCTTGGAAAAAACGGGGCGGGAAAATCAACCCTGTTAAAAATTATGAACGGTTTGCTGTATGCCCAAAAAGGGAAAGTAGAACTTTTCGACATTGGCATTGAAAAACGTTTGCCAAAAACTTTAAAAGAAATTTTCTTCCTTCCTGAGGAAATCTATTTACCCGATTTTACAATTTCGCAGTACATCGAACTCCACTCCCCTTTTTACGACAGGTTCGATAAAAACCAGATGATGGAATTATTACGCGAATTTGAAGTAGATGGTCAGGGAAAACTAAAAAACATGTCGCATGGGCAAAAAAAGAAGTTCGTAATTGCTTTTGCGCTGGCTACAAATTGCTCGTTGATATTGATGGACGAACCCACCAATGGTCTTGACATTCCGTCGAAAAGTAAATTCCGTAAAATTGTTGCTTCTGTAATAGACGAAAACCGCTCAATTTTTATTTCCACTCATCAGGTTCGCGATCTGGAAAATCTTATCGATCCGGTAATAATAATTGAAAATGGCAAGATTATTTTCAACCATAGCATAGCTGAAATTTCGTCGAGCCTTGAATTTCACAAAATAGGAAATGGCGAACCTACACCTGAGAATGTAATTTACAGCGAAGATATGTTTGGCGGCAAAAACATTCTTTCGGCCAATTCTAATGGTAATGATACGCAGATCGATTTTGAATTGCTTTTCAACGCCATATTAAATAAGCAAAATATATTGTTGAACAAATTAAAACCCATTAAGCCATGAACCAGACATTTGATATAAACCGCACAATTGCCCTTTTAAAACTTAACCTAAATCTTAACAAAAAGGCCATTTCACTTGCTATTGCCGGCTTTTTCGCATTTGTATTTATCACATCGTTTTTTGTGGCAAATAATGTTCCTGCTGCTCTCAACCAGATGCATATTATATTCTATTTTATATTGCTGCTTGGGGGTACTGCTTTGATAGCCGGCCGTTCGTTTTGGCACATTAATTCCACCGAAAAGTCGATTGCCCATTTAAGCCTGCCTGCTTCTACATTCGAGAAATATTTTGTTCCCTGGCTTTTATCGGGCATTATATGGGCCATTGCATCGATAACAGTATATATATTTTATGCAATGATGATAAATGGTTTGTGGTCGGGAGTTATGGGATTCGAATACGTTGCTTTCAATCCTTTTGACTTTGGAAATATTGAAAACCATCAAAACGAAATATATTATGCATATTTTACAGTACATTCAGCTTTTTTCCTTGGAGCAACAGCATTCCAAAAACATGCAATTGCCAAGACCCTTCTCGCCGGGTTCGTCATAAACTCGGTTTTTACCTTTGTTAATTTAATTGTTCTGATGATCATATTTGGTGGCTTCACCGACTTTAATGTTACTATTGACAACCCCGAAAACTGGCAGGATAATTTCAGGATGTTTTTTGAAGATATACTTCCCCGCCTCGTAAAATACAGCTTTGTTTATATACTTCCTGTAATTTTTTACATAGCAGCCTTTTTCAAGTTAAAAGAAAGGGAGGGATAATTATGGAGTTCAATAAAAACAAATCGATTTACATGCAGATTGCCGACTACTTTTACGAGAACATACTTCTCGAAAAGTGGAAAGCCGACGACAAAGTCCCATCAGTCAGGCAAATGGCTATCGAGCTTGAAGTAAACCCAAATACAGTAATGCGGACATACACACACTTGCAAGACAAAAATATAATAATTAACCGCAGGGGGATTGGGTTTTTTGTATCGGACAAGGCAAACGAAATTGTAAAAGATATTGTAAAAAAGCAATTTGTTATGGCAGAACTTCCTTTATTGTTTAAAACAATGGAGATGCTCAAACTTACAATACATGAAGTATCAGA
>JAYENH010000378.1:0-3203 GCA_034721995.1 Bacteroidota bacterium | reverse complement strand
TGAAAACGAAATATTGCTGGCCTTCATTGCCGGCAAGTCGAAAGGGCTCGATCCCGGTTACGATGCCCAAAAGCTAAAAGGGAATAGCAACCTGGCACTTTATTCCCTTCTGGTTGATGATGATGGGAACGACTATACTATTCAATCGCTACCACCTGCAGATAACCAACAGGTGAAGCTGGGACTTGACGCCGCCCAGACTGGTTTGTACGAATTTGTCAACATAGTGATAGAAAACCTGAACTACTCCAGCATCTTCCTCGAAGATAAAACCGAAAACCTTTGGGTAGACCTCAACCTAAACTCGGGCTACCAGTTTACCCTCCAGCAAGGTGGCAGTTTCGAGAACAGGTTTGTACTTCACTTTGGAGGTATTGTTACAGATATTGAAGAACCTGCAAAAGAGGAAGTTCCTTTCAATATTCTTTGTGATGGCGAAAGCATCATTCTCCAAAATCTTTCGGAAGAACAATTGGAAGGAACCTGGATGGTTTATAACCTTGCCGGGCAGGTTCTGGATAGCCAGCAGCTTTTGGTTGAAGGATACTCGAACCTGGTCCGAATACCCAAATTGGCAACTGGCTTGTATCTTGTGAGCTTTCGCACTACGATAGGAGTATTTACGCAAAAGGTGGTATTGAAATAGATATTAGTTGGCGGTCAGCATGAAGCCCACTCACCGGGTAACTTAAAGTTACTCGGTGAATACTCCCATGCTAAAGTCGGCGACACATCAACAATCTGACTGTGGACTGAAGCCTGTATGCTTATACCAAATTTTGTACATAAAATTTAAAAGAAACATGGCTTAGGTCTTGATTTTTCATAAACCATTAAAAGTAGTTTACACTTTTTCAGTCTCAATAATTATTTCACACCTATTTCTGTTTCTATAAATATATCCTTCCTACGGAACTGTTAATTATTGACTTATCATACATCAAACAAAGCACGACTACGTAGGAGGAGGCAGATATTTACAGAAATAATTGGCGAAACATTTTAAAGCTCCGGTAGGAGCGACATATTGGGCAAAGTCGAATCTTATTGGCAAGAGAACCAGCACTGACATGACCTGCTATTCTTAAATTCACGAATAAAAAGTGTAAACTGATAAATGAAAAATCCCAAAATCCCAAAACAAATTCATATCTTTGTAAGATAACAATTAGAATATGAGAAAAATTATCAGCATATTAATATTAGGAATACTACTTATGCCACTATTAGCACAAGAGAAAAGTATCCCCTATACACAGGCAGACAGGGATCGCCTGGTAAGAGTAGAAACCAAAATAGAAGGACAGGATAAGCGTTTTGATGACATGAACAATCGTTTTGATGACATGAATAAGCGCATTGATGACCTAAATCAAAGTATGATATTAGGATTTTCAAAAGCTGATGAAAGGATGAACCGCATGGAAAGCAATATGTATAGCTTTTTTATGTGGGGTTTCGGAATTGTTATCATGTCGATTATGGGCCTCATTGGGTTCATCATTTACGACCGACGTACAGCTTTAAATCTTATTGAAAGAAAAATCGATGAAGTTATTAGCGGCTTAAAAGCAATCTCAAAAATAAATCCCGAAATTAAAGAGGCTCTTAAACAGACTGCCTTGTGGTAGTTTTTCAATTGTTTAATTCTCAGAAAAAATCCCAATAACTACTCCAAAACAAAATGATAGGTAATGCTCCCAATCTGATCGGGGGCATTTGGTTTTTGGTTGAATTTGGCTTTTAAGGCGGCTTGCTTTGCCATATTGCATAAATGGTCATCGAGAGTGGTGGAGCCTTTAACACCTGGAGTAGCAGAAGTTACATCCCCATTGCTGTTCACCCTTATTTCAACTACAACAATACCTTCTTTCTGACTAATGTCCTTTGGCTTTGGTAACATTTTATGAGTGCGGCCAGCAAGACTATAGCTTATGCCCTTGTTCCCCAATCCTTTTCCTTCGCCATGAATATTGCTGTCGACCGAGCCATGTTCTTTGCCCTGGTTGCCTTTATAATCACCTTCGCCTTCGCCGGTACTGTTGTTTTCGGAATCGCTTTTACCTTCGCCAAAAGTATTTTTAAAACGGCTGTTTATTTCATCAATCTTGCGCTGTTCTTCTTCTTTGGCTTTGCGCTCCTCTTCCTCAATACGTTTTTTTTCGAGTTCGGCGAGGCGTTCTTGTTCTATTTTTTCTTTGAGTTTGCGCTCGGCCTCGATTTCTTCTTTGGATTTCTCTTTTGGTTTGGTTTCTTTTTTTGATTCAACAGCAACAGTTTTTTCATAATCCTGGGTCAGCACTTCTTCTTTTGCTTCTTCGGGGGCAGGTGTTTCGGTTTTTTGTTCGGGCTGAGGGGTAGGCTTTTCCTGCACAACAGGTTTTACAGGTGTCGATGGTTTCGATGGTTCAACATTGCCACTTCCTGTTTCTTCGTATCCGAAATTAATAAGTATCCCTTCTTCGCCGGGCAAAGGCAATGGTGTGTGAAATCCGAGCACAATCAACAATATCAGCAAAGCAATATGAAAAATTGCTGTGCCAATAATTCCTCGTCGCTTATCTTTAAATAAATCTTTCATTTTTCTACCTCTTTTCTATTCCCTTATCGGATGCCTGAACAACACATATTCCATAAATCCGGTACAGTAAAACTTTGTCCTTGTAGTAACAATTTTCTATCAGGCATCAAACATGTTTAAAAATCAGTGTAAATCCGTTCAATCTGTGTCATCCCCCGAAATAATCGGGGCAGGTTGTGTTCCGATTTTTGTTTGCAACTTTAGCTGCGTTAATCTATTCTTTGCTGGTTGCCAAAATCATCTTAAACTTGTTTCGCTTGGCAATGTTCATTACTTTAACCACATATTCGATATCTACTGTTTTATCAACATGAAGACTGATATATACATCCTTGTCGTTTCCAATTTTTTCGATCAGTTTGCGCTCCAAATTATTTACACCAACAGGTCTGTCTTCGATATAATATTTCAGATCGCTTGTTATTGAAACTGTTGTCAGTGGTTTTGCTTTTGTTTGATTGCTGCTTTGCGGCAACATTAATTTTAAAGCATTTGGATGGATCAGTGTTGAGGTTACCATAAAAAATATCAGCAAAAGAAAAACAATATCTGTCATCGACGACATGCTGAAACTGGCATTTACTCTATTTCTTGTTTTTAAGGCCATGATTCAATCCTTTTT
>JAYENH010000377.1:0-3205 GCA_034721995.1 Bacteroidota bacterium | reverse complement strand
TTTTTCATAGGGCTTCACCCTATGCTATTGATTACATTCCTTTGGGGCTTTATGTTCTTTGTTTTTCATATTTTTCATAGGGCTTCACCCTATGCTATTGATGACACCCCTTTGGGGCTTTATGTTCTTTGTTTTTCATATTTTTCATAGGGCTTCACCCCATGCTATTGATTACATTCCTTTGGGGCTTTATGTTCTTTGTTTTTTGCTTTTTAATTCGCCCCTTCTCTCCCTCTCTCCGTCTCACAGTCTCTCCGTCTCACAGTCTCTCCCTCTCCCCCTCATTTACTATAGTCTAATTGGTTTTCCGCGGTAAAATTGAAGGATATTACTCTTAAAGATGTATTCGTATTTTGCCTGAAGCAAATCGGACTTCACTTTTGTGAGCTGGGTTTTTGCCTGGTTATAATCGAAGGAAGTAACAAGTCCGACATCGAATTTCTGCGATGTATATCTAAATGATTCTTTTATTGCTTCGACCGATTTTTCCGATACCTTGTACTTTTTTAAAGCCGCAACAGCATCGGTATATGCTTTCTGAATATCTTTATAAAGAGTGTTTTTTGCCTGATCAAGTGAATATTTATTGTTGATGACATTTAGTTTTGAATTTTTCACTCCCATATAAACTTGCAAATTATTGAAAATAGGAATGGTCAAATTTAGCGATACACTTTTATAAGCATTATCTTTTAGCTGATCGGAAAAGGGATAATCTGCCTGGATTGGTTGGAAAAATGGAGCATAAACAATTTCTCCGCTTGTTGTATAACCAATTTCTATTATGTCAGGAACCTTAGCTTTATCGGGAATGTAGCGATTATTAGAGTATCCTGTATTAATTCTTCCTGAAAGCGAAAGGTGTGGTAAATAAGCTCCCCTCGAAACAGCAAGGTTTTTTTCCGAGCTTTTCAGTTTCAATTCGGCACTTTTAATTTGTGGCAGAACAGCAACACCTTCAGAATAAATCGAACTTGCCGATTGTAATATGCTGCTTTCGTTTATTTCTTCAATTTGTGGTTTTACAATTTTGAAATTTTCGGCTGTTTCTAATTCTAATAATTGTGTTAATGTGAGATATGAAATATCAAGATTGTTTTGTGCTGTAACAAGTTGTAATTCTTCGGCGGCTTCCTGTGCCTGTATTTCTAACAAGCTTCCTTGTGCAAGGCTACCGGCTTCGACAAGCTTGTTTGTTCGCGACACCTGTTGACGGGTAATTTCAAGCTGGTCTTCTGCAATTACCACAAGTTCTTCGGCAAATAAAACTTGTAAATAAGCAGTGCTGATGTAAAGTGCAATATCGTTTTTAAGTTTTTTGTAATCCTGCAAACTGGCTTTCAAATTATATTCATTGGCTTTGATTGTGTTGTATTGTTGCAGGCCCGAAAATAAAGTTACCGATGAATTAATAGCAAAGTTTGATGATTTCACATTCTCGGTTGTAAATTCATAAGTCAAAGGATCGACCGAACGACCCAAATTCAGACTGCCTGATACCCCTGCATTAATACTTGGAAGAAGCGAATGTTTCGATTGCAACAGGTTGTTTTTATTCATAGCCGTATTAAGTTGCTGTTGCTTTACGCTTATGTTGTGTTCCAGTGCATAGTCGATACATTCTTCGAGTGTCCATGCTTGCTGCGAATAGATAATTGCAGGAAAAACAAACAATATGATTGTAATTGTAAATAGCCGGGTTGCCAATTTTAATTTCATAATTAAGGGTTTAATATTTTTTGCTAAGATAAAGTAATTATAAGGAATATACGGGGGAAGAGATAAAAGTTCTTAGTATTTTCAAAAATGCTTATTCTGTCGTTCCATAATCGTCAAACTATAATTCCATGTATCTAATATTTTTAGAATAGTACCATAATTTATCCTTGAGTTTCGATGTCGAAGTTTCCAATACCGCCTCTGCTGTTTATTGTATTACCACGGGCAATAAAAAAATGTTGGAGGGAGGAGAATTGCTACATTTGAATTTTATGCAATAACATGGGGCTATTCTAATTTTTGTGATAGCTATTTTGTTAATTCCTGAAATACTTTTTCGAGGTTCTTTTCCTGTTTCTGCAAGGATAATACCTGAAATCCCTTTTTTACTGCAAAATTGAAAACCCTGGGGCGTATGTCGTCTTTGGGACGGGATTGCAACAACCAGATATTTTCTTCTACACTGATAACTTTTAAGACACCTTCGATTTTAGCTAAATCGCTTTTCTGAACTTTTTTATTGAATTCAATCTGAATAATCTGAAAATTCTCAGAAGTGCTTGAAGCAATTTCTGAAGATGTTTTATCTGCAACAATTTTTCCTTTATTAATAATGATTACCCTGTCGCAAATAGCTTCTACTTCTTGCATAATATGAGTCGAAAGCATTACTGTTTTTTGTTTGCCCAGGTCAGAAATCAGGTTGCGGATTTCAATTATCTGATTTGGGTCGAGGCCCGAGGTTGGCTCATCAAGTATTAAAATATCGGGGTCGTGAATAAGAGCTTGAGCCAAACCAACTCTTTGCCTGAAACCTTTCGATAAGGCTCCAATTTTTTTATGTTGCTCGGTGGCGAGGCCTGTTTGCTCAACAATCTCTTTTATTTTTGTGTTGGTCGATTTCCCAATTTTATAAATACCGGCAACAAATGTCAGGTATTCTTTCACATACATATCGAGGTATAAAGGGTTATTTTCGGGTAGATACCCAATTTTTCGTTTTACCTCAACAGGGTTTTCCATAATATTCAGCTTGTTTACCCAAACATCGCCTGATGTAGGAGGAATATAGCCATTTATAATTTTCATCATGGTTGATTTACCCGCACCATTTGGTCCGAGAAAGCCCAGTATTTCACCAGTTTGAATTTCGAATGATATATTGTCGAGTGCTTTTTGCTCTCCAAATACTTTTGTGATATTTTCAATTTTTATCGACATAGAATAGATGAATTGTCATTTTCAAATTAGGTTACAAATCTAATAACTAATAATGGCATTTTTCATAAACCATTAAAAGTAGTTTACACTTTTTCAGCCTCAATAATTATTTCTCACCTACGGAGCTTATGTACATGGCTATTTCTGTTTCTATAAATATATCGTTCCTACAGAACTGTTAATTATTGACTTATCATACATCAAACAAAGCACGACTCCGTAGGAGTCAGATATTTATAGAAGTAATTGGCGAAACATTTTAAAG
>JAYENH010000376.1:0-13214 GCA_034721995.1 Bacteroidota bacterium | reverse complement strand
CAATTTCGATTGCAATGAGGCCGATCCTGCGCCATCGCTTATCTCAGCCTGATATAAAACGCCCAAAGTGCTTACTACAATTTCTTTTGCTGTAATACCCACAATCAGGCTGATACTGGTTTTCCAATCGAAACCCAAAGGTCGCATAATTGGTTCAACAGCTTTACCAATTCGTCCAATATATGATTTCTCCTGATGCTCCATATCCTGCTCGAGTTGGAGCATATTTATTTCTTCTGATAATTGGTCAATCTTCACCGTATGTTCTGTATTGGTAGCAATTAGCCCTATTTGTTCTTTTTGCTGCTCTTTTTGCTGAATTAGATTTTCATAATTTTTAGAGTATTCTACTTTTTGCGGATAATACCCTAATGCCCATATTAAAATTGAGCCAACCAAAATTACACCACCCATCTTTTTCAGATATTGAAAACCTTTTTCCCACATGTGACGAAAAGTTGCTTTAAGAGTTGGTTGTCGATAAGGCGGAAGTTCCATGACAAAAGGGACTTCATCGGTTTTGAAAAGTGTACGCTTAAATATTTTAGCCACGAATATTGCTATCAGAATACCTATGGTGTAAATCAGAAAAAGCATTAAGGAGGGATATGTCGGGAAGAATGCACCAATTATTAATATGTAAACCGGCAATCGGGCACTGCACGAAATAAATGGGTTTATAAGAATTGTGAGCAGACGATCGTTTCGATTTTCGATGGTGCGTGTGGCCATTATAGCTGGTACATTGCAACCAAATCCCATAATCAGGGGAATGAATGATCTTCCATGCAGGCCAATCCTGTGCATCAGTTTATCCATAATAAATGCAGCCCGCGACATATAGCCGGTATCCTCCATAAAAGATATAAAAAGAAAGAGGATGAGGATATTTGGAAGAAAAATAATTACCCCTCCTACTCCACCAATAATCCCATCAACAATCAGGTCTTTAAGCGGGCCGTCTGGCATTAAGTTGTCTACTTGCAAGCCCAGTAACGAAATCCCCGACTCTATCCAGCTCATAGGATATTGGCCAAGCTGGAAAGTTGAAAAAAACATGAGAAACATAAACGTAAGAAAAATAGGAAACCCAAATAGACGATGGGTCATAAAGGTATCGATAATCTCGGTTTTCCTTCTCCGTTTTACAGCACCCTCTTTGTAAGTTTCCTTTAATGCTCCGGCAATAAATCCATATTTAGCATCAGTAATAACCGTTTCGCTACTCTCTTTTAATATTTTTTCGATAACGCCAATGTGATGCTGCGCCTGTTCTTTTATGCTTTCATAATTGTTCGATTCAGAAATAGAAAAATGAGCACTCTTATCTTTCTCAAGCAACTTAACTGCAAGAAAGCGTGGAGAATATTTATCGCTTATCTTTTTGTTTTTTCGTATTTCTTCCTGAATTTCTTTTATAGCCAACTCAACTATTTTCCCATAATTGATATGGATATGTCTAATGCTTGGCTCGCGGTTTTCGTAAACGTCAATTACTGTTTTAAAAAGATTGCTTATGCCTTTTCCTTTCGAGCTTACTGTTGGAACAAAGGGAATCCCCAGCATTTTGCCCAAAGCATCGAAATTAAAATTGTCGCCTTTTTTTTCAAGTTCATCGAACATATTCAGGGCAATAACTACCCGCAAGTCCATGTCGATAAGCTGTGTGGTTAAATATAGGTTTCGCTCCAGATTTGAAGCATCAACAACATTTATAATAATATCGGGAACCTCGCCAATAATATATTTCCTTACGAACAACTCTTCGGGCGAGAATGCAGTTAGAGAATATGTACCGGGCAAATCGGTTATATCAAAAGTATAACCATCTTGTTTGAAAATTGCTTTCTTACTATCAACAGTAACCCCACTGTAATTGCCAACATGTTCTCTCGACCCCGAAGCAATATTGAAAAGAGTTGTTTTGCCACAATTGGGGTTGCCCACCAAAGCTATATTTATTGTTTTTCGTTTTTCAATAGCTTTTTTCCTTAGCAATTCACCATTAAAAACACCTTCGTAGTTAGACTTATTTATATGCGATTTGGCTTCCTCAATAGTAATCACTTCAATTGAAAAAGCCTCCGACTTGCGTAAGGAAACATGATATCCCATCACACTATATTCAATAGGATCGCGCAATGGGGCATTCTTTATAACCTCAACTTCTTTGCCCTTAACAAATCCCATTTCGAGGATACGTTTTCGAAAAGCACCGTGCCCCCTTACTTTAACTATTACACCTTTATCGCCATTTTGCAATTCAGAAAGGTTCATACTGTTTTCCTTCTGGTTATTTAGATTGATTCTAAAATAGCTGGCAAACTTAATGCATTTTTTTTGCCTAACAATAGAGTGAACAACATATTTCGCATATTTCTAATGTCTCAACTTTTTTGCATTGATATCTGACAATTGAAATGTAATAATATTATAAGGATAAGTTTCTACGGTTTTTTATTCTGATATTTCAATTCTAATTTGCATTTACTGAAAAAGAAATAATACTTTTGTATTTGAAATAAAAACAATAAAGTGGATATTGAACAAGAAAATATTTTTGACAAAATAAAAGATGTATTTGGCAGCATGTCGGGCAATGTGAATGTTCTTGAGCAACAAATAGATATTGAACTTCAAATGGAGTATTTCAAAACATCTAAAAAATACCGAAAGTTTGAGCCGGAAGATATATTAAAACGTAAGGATGAATTATTTTCGGACGAAATACCTGTTGATGAAAAAAGGAAACTTCTTGTTCAGTTAGCAAGTATTGATGATGTTGAAGCTTTCAGGGCAATTGAAAAGTATAACAAATTACCCGACAAGGATTTACAAAACTGGAGTGTAATGGCCTTGCAGGAAAGCCGGATGATTATCGAAAGTTCTTTGTTAGACGAAAACCAGGTTTTCATTTCCACCGGCTTGGGGGGCAAAGGAAGTAAGCTGAGGTATTTTGTTGTACTTATACATCAGAAGAAGGAAAACTTTAGCAAAATACAGCAAAAACTGGTTAGCAGCGAGTTAGATTACAGCCTTTCGAAATACAATGGCGAATTGGAATCCATAGTGTTTTCGGATCACTATGCCAAATTACTTACAGTTGTTCCTATTTCAGCACCTCTGCAAAAGCTGTTTCAGGATGCGATACACGAAGCCAACCAGATTGGTGATTTCATTATGGAGAACTTTATTGTTACCAACGTAAAGCAATTGAGCGATACAGAGATTACTGATTTCTTAACCAAACCTCCCGAAAATATTGATAATATTGAGGATATGGACGAGGAAGAAGAGGAGTAACAGGTGAACAACAAATATCCCATATAGACTATCTCGAAGCAATAATCATTCAATTGACGATGAACTTCATTCGAACTACAATGCTTAATTCTATTGATATCCCGGCAATTATTTATAAGCCTTTAGTGGAATTTTGTGATTATTGTAAAGCTTATTTATCCAATCTACAAATTTTTTACACAAATCTAAATTCGTGTCTAAATAAGTTTTCTTTATAGCTAACCCCATTGGTGTACCAGGTGTTTCTTGCCATGCCAACCAAGTATGAATTCTCGCTTTTGCTTTATGAATATCTTTGTACTTATTAACTTTACCATTTTCAATCATTGCAAGAGTTTCATCAACATATTTCATTAGATTATCACTTTTAGGTACTAATTGTTGAACAAAGTCTTCTAACATACCATTTTTATTGTTATCAGGCATAATCCAGATGCCAATATCAGGTCTATTTTCAGATTCTACAATTAAGCCAAGGCTATCCGGGGAATTTGGAATTTTATAGTCAGCATTGGAAAAAATCCCTTTTAACTTATCCCATTTATTTTTCACATTTTCATCTGCATCAACTACAATCCCAATTGATTCAACATCTGTTTTTAAATATATTGGAATACTTTTGTAAATAGAATCCCCATCTTTACCTTCAATCTTAAAACTTTCTATTACACCGTGTTTTTCAAAAATATTTACAAAAACGTGTAAATCATTTTTTCCTTCAACTAATAAAACCTGATTCATGCCTTAACGTAAATTTATACCTTGTTTAGCAGCTTCTGTTATCTCATCTTTTGAAAAAGGATTTGCAATTACAATTTCCTTTTTTCTTTCCAACCTGTATAAACTACCTTCGTATTTATTATTATTTTCTAATACCTTGGCAAAAGAATATATACTATCATTACTATGGGTTGTAGCAAATATTTGAATATCTAACTTAGATGCTATTTCAAAAATAATTTCCCATAACTTTTCCTGAACCGAAAAATGTAAGCCATTCTCACATTCATCAATTAACAAAAAACCTCCATCTGAATTAACTAAGGCCAAAGTAAGATTCAAAATACGATTAATACCATCTCCCATTGCATTTAACGGATAGACATTCTTTGTATTAGAAAGTTTTACTATTGGATACCTTGAGTTTCTGAAATTGTCTTCTCCTACAAAAGAAAGTCTACTAATATTTGGTTCAATAATTCGTAATGCTTTAATTACTAATTCTTCTTTTTCCGAAAAAGTTATAGTATCCCAAAGTTTTGCACTATTAATTACATCATCACCCTTAGAATTAATTAAATGAAAATTAATAGAATCGGAAACGGAATAGCTTCTTCTAAACAAATGTTTATCTAAATTGTGTATTCGCGAGCCTTCATTTGATTTTATTTCGAAACCAAAAGAAGTATTATCATAGCTCAAATCATCGGACATTATTTTCCTTTTCCCGATTAAAATTTCAGATCCGGTTTTATCTTTTTCAACAACTTCTTCTTCAATAAATTTTACAAATCGCAGAAACAATTCTTCTGATTCGGAAGATATTCTAATAGAATTGTCTTTCCCAAATTCAATTTGTCTATTATAAAAAAATGAAGATAAAATATTCAGGTTATTTTCTATACTTATGTTTTCTTCGCGATAATTATTTATTTCCCCACGACTGTCAAGTAATTGCCTAATCCAATTAATATTTCCCTTCACAGCAAATAATGATAGAGCTTCCAAAATAGTAGATTTCCCTGTATTATTCCTGCCTGTAAAAAGGTTAACTCTTTTTAAATTTGAAATTGCAATATTACCAAGACATTTATAATTCCTTATTTCAATTTTTTCCATCTTGCAATTTGTTTTTTACAAAGTTAAATATTTTTGCAGCTTATTTCCTCCTTCATGTTATTTCCTGTTTTTCACAAAACGTTCATCCGATCTGGTATGTCCAACTTTTTTCTTATTGTGGTTCATCCAACCCGAACTGGCATTTTCAGGAGTATCGAAAGCAGGAATGTATGGTTTAATGTCCAAAACAGGTGTAGCATCAACCATGTCTATACCACTTATATAAAGTACATTTTCAACACGTTTTTCGAGTTTCACTATCGACAGGCCGATTGAGTTTGGCCTGCGTGGGCCACGAATAGAAAAAATACCGTGTTCGTTATCATCAAGAAAAGGCTTGGTTGTAAGATTATAACCTTGCGAAAGATGAAAATGATAAAGAATATATAAATGACTAAACTTCTCAATATCTTTTAATCCTTCGGCATATTTGGGATCGACAATAATTTTCCCCTTTTCCATATTATCGGCCAGAGATTGTATTGGCATGTTAACAAGCCGCGTAAAAGGGCTTTCGACAACAGCTATTGGCGTGTAACAAATATCATCCATCAAATTTCTTTAGGCTCATCAGATTGCTTATCTGTTTTCTCACTAAGTTCATCCACATCATCGATAAAATCCACATTATGTGCCTTACAATACTCAATTGACTCGGTTAGTCCATCAACAAATTTTTCGAAATCTTCTTTATAAAGAAACACTTTATGTTTATCGAACGAAATACGGCCATCGCTGCCAAAGCGTTTTATGCTCTCGGTTAGCGAAATGTAATAATCTCCTCGCCTGGTCGATTTAACATCAAAAAAATATGTCCTTTTACCTGCTCTTACTGCACGCGAAAAAACATCTTCGTGCTTGTTTGTTCCACTATCTGTATTTCCCTCAAACTTGTTAGGTTGATCGTATCTTCCCATATTTCTACTACTTTTAATCACTCTATTTAAACAGAAGTCAAAAATATATAAATAATTCAAACACCAATTAATTAATTTCATTTTATGTTTTGGGAAAAATCAGCTTTCTTTGCCGGCACAAACTCACAAAATAAGTTCTTTAAAATATGATTAGTCGAAGGTTACTAAGAATAAAAGTTTTGCAAATGTTTTATGCTTTTTTTAAAGCCGAAAGCGGAGCTATTGATAAAGCGGAAAAGGAATTGATTTTTAGTATCAATAAGTCCTACGACCTATATCATTATCTACTATTGTTGCCAATAGAAATAGCAAATTATGCTGAATCGAAAATTGAGGCTGGCCAAGCAAAGCATCGCCCCTCGCCAGAGGAGCTAAACCCCAATACACGATTTATCAACAATCCAATAATAAAGCAACTTGCCGAAAACGAAAACTTAAATAAATACACAGGGATAAAAAAACTTAGCTGGGTAAATAATCCCGAATTAATCAAAAATCTGTATCTGGAAATAATTTCATCCGATTTTTATGCTGAATACATGACAACTAAAGAAGTTGGTTACGAAGGGCATAGAGTTTTTGTAATAGATTTATATTCGGAGTTTATTGCACAATCCGATCTCATGTACCAGGTATTAGAAGAAATGAGTATCTATTGGAATGATGATTCGGATTTCATTCTCAACATGATTATTAAAACTATTAAGAAATACATGCCCGGCCATAATTCATCGAAGCCACTTATGCCCCTGTATAAAAACGAGGATGATGCAGTATTTGCAAAAAACCTTTTCCGTAAGGCTATTGTCGAGTTCGAGGAGAATAAAAAATTAATCGATCAATTTACCCAAAACTGGGAACTCGAACGTATAGCTTTTATTGATATGTTGTTAATTTCGTTGGCTATCAGCGAAATAAATAATTTTTCGTCAATCCCTATTAAAGTAAGTTTTAATGAATATATTGAAATAGCAAAGTACTACAGCACCGAAAAAAGCAGCACATATATAAATGGTATGCTTGATAAAATAATAGCCCTTTTGCAAAAAGAAAATAAAATTAATAAAATAGGCCGGGGATTAATAAGCCAAAGCAAACAATCATAAAAAAAGCCAGTTATATGCGACATTCCGTCATTATTATTCTGATAAATGTTTTATTGAATACAAATAGCTATGCACAAACTGTTAATTTTTATTACGATAGGGGTGTCGAGAAACTTAAATCGGAAAAATATGAAGAAGCAATAAAGGATTTCGATTATGTAACTGAACACTATCCCGATTATTTCGAAGCATACAACGATCGTGGACTTTCCCGACTTGCACTGAATGATATTGAAGGTGCATTTACAGATTTCACAAAGTCGATTGAGGTAAACCCTGAATATTTAAAAGCATATATGAACCGGGCCCACTTGTATCATAAACAAAACAAGGCATTAAAAGCAATTGACGATTATTCAAAAGTAATTTCTATTCAACCTAAATTAATTGAAGCTTTCGAGAAAAGGGGAGAAATTTACTTTGAAATAAAAAAATATCAACAGGCCCGGTCAGATTTAGAGAAAGCCATTATACGAAAATCAAAAAACCCTAAGAACTATTATATTCTTGCACTTATTTCTATCGAAAACAAAAATTACAATAAAGCTATTTTACAATTAAATGACTTGATCAGGCTTTCGCCGGAAGATG
Organism: Bacteroidota bacterium; assembly: GCA_034721995.1. Taxonomy (GTDB): domain Bacteria; phylum Bacteroidota; class Bacteroidia; order Bacteroidales; family M50B96; genus JAIOYV01. Next base: position 5,458 of record JAYENH010000376.1, on the reverse strand, counting down.
CAAATGCTTTTTATCAACGTGGCATCTCAAAATTTTACATCGAAAAATACTCAGAATCAAAACAAGATCTCTACAAAGCAGTGCAATACGGGATTGACACAAAAGACCTGTACATTTTCAGGGCCAGGGTAAATTTCGAAACCGCGCAATGGGAACAGGCATTAAGCGATTACTCTTACCTGATTGATTCACTACGACAGAAAGATGCCGAAAACTATGTGTATCGGGGAATTGCCAAAAAGGAAACAGGAAATTTGATGGCGGCAATTAAGGATTTTTCCAAAGCTATTGCACGCGACCGTTCAAATGCAACTGCATATTTCGAACGTGGCGAGTGTTATTCAAAATTAAAAAAAGATATTCAGGCGCAACGTGATTTCGAGGATGCAATTGAAAGAAAACCCGATTGTTACCGTGCATATTTCAAAAAGGCTGTTTTCGAATTCGACCGCAGAAGATTTGAAGAAGCAGTGAAAGATTTCTCCAAATCGCTAAAATACAACCCAAACGACATGGAGAGCCTTTATTTAAGAGGTGCATCGTATTTTGAACTTGGAGAAAAAAAGGATGCCTGCAAAGACCTGGAAAAAGCCTCAGCACTTGGCCACGAAGAAGCCAAAAAAGACCATTACAGGCTTTGTTACGGTGTAAAGTAGTAACTGAAAACTAATAATTGCCTGCCATGTAAAATACGATACAGAAACTATTTATGTAGAAAAAACCGGACATAATGCTTTGTTTTTATATTTTTGCTTCATGCGCGAATCACTTGATTTTACCATAAATAATATTCCTGAATTTAAAGAAAAATTGCTTGCATGGCTGGGCAAACAAAAGCCGGCTATTTATCTTGATAATAATTCAGAATTCAAATATGGTAAACAAACTACCGATTACCATAGCTTTGACTGCCTTGCTGCCACAGGAAGTATAGAAACCCTAAAAGTACAGACCGGTCAGGCATTTCATCAATTAAAAATTTTACATAATAAATCGAAAGATTGGTTATTTGGTCATTTATCTTATGATCTTAAAAACGAGCTTGAAAACCTTTCCTCAACAAAACCTGATTACCTGCATTTCCCTGAAATTCATTTTTTCAGGCCAAAGTTTATTTTCATACTAAAAGGGAATCTGTTTCAAATCTTGTTTCTCAAAAAAAATAATACACACACGCTGATAAGACAAATTTTTGATGACATTAACAACTTGGAAATCAATAATAATTCTGTACAGCGAAAAAATATATATTTCAGCGAAAAAATCAGTAAAAACGAATACTTAGAAAAACTTAACGAAATATTAGCGCATATTCAGCACGGCGATATTTACGAAATAAATTTCTGTCAGGAGTTTTATTCCGAAAATACCCGGATCAATCCTGTTAATTTGTATCGACGATTGAAGCAGGTCTCCCCTACCCCATTTTCCTCATATTATAATTTCGATAATAATTTTTGTTTAACTGCCAGCCCTGAACGCTTCATTGCAAAACGAGGCAGAAAAATTATATCGCAACCAATAAAAGGTACTATCCGTAGGGGGAAAACCAAAAGTGAAGACCTGAAACTTATAGCACAATTAAAAACAGACAAGAAAGAACGAGCCGAAAACATAATGATAGTAGACCTTGTGAGAAACGACCTGGCGCGCACTGCAACTTTTGGAAGTGTTAGAGTTGAAGAGCTTTGTGGCATATATTCTTTCCCCCAGGTACATCAAATGATTTCAACTATTTCTTCAGAACTCGACAAAAAATATCATTTTACCGATGCAATAAAAAATGCCTTTCCAATGGGTTCGATGACAGGTGCACCAAAAATAAGGGCGATGGAATTGATCGAGAAATACGAAAGTACTAAACGTGGCATTTATTCAGGTGCTATAGGCTATATCGATCCAAATGGCGATTTCGATTTCAATGTGGTTATCCGCAGCCTGCAATACAACAAAAGCCGAAAATATTTGTCCTACATTGTTGGTGGTGCAATAACCAGCATGTCGATTCCCGAAAAAGAATACAGTGAATGCTTATTAAAAGCAGAAGCTATGCTGAAGGCTTTTAAGTAGCTCTGCAAGAAAACGCAAATAACTGCGTTATGCTCAACTTGCAAGTCTCTCATGCCTTGTTCTTGACATTTTCTTATCAGAGATTTTCGAAAATAAGTTGTTTTCTTGCTGAAGAGACTAACATAGAAATTAATTATTTACTGATAAGGTATATATTATCAGAAATCTATCTTCTTCCCAACCAATAATATTTCAAATTTCTGACCGAATTTTTTTTCAAATTGTTCAATTGCATAATCCGAGCTGTCATGTGCAGATAAGACAATTCTTTTTACGCCAGCCTTTTCAATTGCCAAAAAAGCATTATCCAGGTTGCTTTGAGTGATTCCGCTAAATGGATTGTTTTCTGTAGCAGCAATCCCTTGTAAATTAATTGGGCCAATCATAATTCTTCCTTTTTTAACAGGAAAATGTAAGCCTCCAACAATGGCATATACAGGCTCGTCAAAGTTTTCTTTTGCCATTTCCAATATTGTTTCAATAGTCTGATGCCCGCAGCCAACAACAATTACCAAGCCTTTGCCTTGTACATTTATTGCCAAAGAATGTTCGCTGGTTTGTCCTGACAGAAAAAATCTGGTTACTGCTCCTGTAGATGCTGTCCCATTGGCAATTTTTGTCGGCATTGTTAATACATCAGCTTTTTTACCCGGATTATTATCTGAAGGTGTCAATTCGTCAGGGGCATAAACAGGAACATCAGGTAATGGTGTATAACCGGCAGAGAAACTAAATTGATTGTGTCTTTGTTCCAACATGCCGCCAACATGGTCAAGATGCAAATGGCTAAAAAACAATATGTCAATATTTTTTAATGATTTGCCCATTTTTTCCATATTATTGAGCAAAGGAGATGGATGCTCTTTTTGTGCATTAAACCCAACATCTAAAAGTATTACAGTATCTTCTGTTTCTATCATATAAGAAACCCCCGCTTCTGTCTGATAAGATTGATCCACAGAAAAATAATCTACTATTGGAGTTATACACAGTTTTTTCACATATCCCAAATCCTTGACTTTATCTTTATAGCGATTGGAATATTCTGCATGAACCCTTTTCTTGCCAAAATAAAATTGAATAAATTTCAGTAATAAAAATACAATTATCAATCCTATAAGCCCGCCTAAAATGTATAATACAATCATAATTTTACTTTTTAAATAACTATCTGATAAGATTTAACACTTTGAATTAAGTTCGTAAAGAAGTATTAAACAAGTCCCTGAAAACTTCTTCGATTTTTCCGGCCTTGAAAATTTCGATGTTACTTTTGGCTTGTTCTATACTTTTCTGTTTGTTTTCTGAAACATATATTTTCTCGAAACCCATTTTCCCGGCTTCTGCAATACGCTGATCGATACGGCTTACAGGGCGTATTTCGCCTGTAAGCCCAACCTCTCCTGCAAAACACGACACTTTGCTTATTGAAATATCAAGATCAGAAGAAAGGATTGCGAACAATACGGCCAAATCAATAGCCGGATCACTAACTTTTACTCCACCGGCAAGGTTCAGGAATACATCTTTTTGAGACAAGCGGAATCCTGCCCTTTTTTCGAGCACTGCCAATAACATATTCAAACGACTCCTGTCGAAACCAATGGCCGAGCGTTGCGGGGTTCCATAAACCGCAGTGCTAACCAATGCCTGAACTTCAATGAGAAGAGGTCGGTTTCCTTCGATAGTTGCTGCCACAGCCGTACCGCTTACAGCTTCTTTGTGCTGATTTATTAATAATTCGGAAGGATTTGTAACTTCGCGTAAACCGGTATGCTGCATTTCGAAAATCCCCATTTCGGAGGTGGATCCAAAACGGTTTTTCATCGACCTGATTATCCGGTAATAATGATTGGAATCACCCTCGAACTGTAATACAGTATCTACAATATGTTCCAGCACCTTTGGCCCGGCCAGGCTGCCTTCTTTAGTAATGTGGCCAATAATTATGAAAGACACATTTCGCTGTTTGGCAAAGCGAAGTATTTCGGCTGTACATTCCCTTACCTGTGTTACGCTACCGGGCGACGATTCCACACGACTTGTCGACAAGGTTTGTATCGAGTCGATAACCACAAATTCCGGCATTATATTTCCGGCATGTACAAGTATGTTTTCGAGTTGTGTTTCGCTGAGCAAAAGACATTCGTCGTTTTTTGCCCCAATACGATCGGCGCGAAGTTTTATTTGTTGTGCGCTTTCTTCGCCCGAAACATAAAGTATTTTCCGGCCTTTCAAACGAAGCGAAAGTTGAAGCACAAGGGTTGATTTTCCGATACCAGGTTCGCCTCCCAGCAAAACTAACGAACCAGGAACAAGGCCACCTCCAAGTACACGGTTAAGCTCAACACTGCGCAAGTCGATGCGAGGGGTGTTTTCGGTCGAAATTTCGGAAAGCTTTTGTGGTTTTGCTTTTTCGCCCTTTGATAAACCAAAAGCTTTTTTCGATTCTTTTACAACAGGTTCTTCAACCATGCTATTCCATTGTCCACAAGCCGGGCATTTCCCAACCCATTTCGACGATTCGGCTCCGCATTGCTGACAAAACCATGCTGTTTTATGTTTGGCCATATCTTTAAAGGTTTAGAGGTTCAGAGTTGAAAAGTTAAATTGTTAAATGTTTCAGAGATACCGGATTGTCCGACTGCCTATTGCCAATTGAGGACTACCTACTGTCTTCGGTCTTCCGTCTTCCATCTTCCATCTTCCATCTTCCGTCTCAATACACAATCATTTTTTGCGAATATATTTTTACATTATTACTGATTTTTATAATGTACAAGCCCTTGTCTGAAAATGAAAAACTAAGAACACATTGTTATGGAAATGAAACGGTGGTAATGCACCGACCTCGGATCAGCTGATAAAAACACTCTAACAGTAAACAGGGGAGCATCAAACAGGGGAGCATCGGCTTCTAGCCGGTGCGTCAATCCCTTCGGTTCTCTTCATACAAGAACGGATACTCCTCCACGACTTCAACCAATCCATTTTACGCACCGGCTAGAAGCCGATGCTCCCCTGTTTACTGATAGAGTGTTTTTATCCGCTTATCCGAGGTCGGTGCATTACCACCGCTTCATTTCCATAACAATGTGTACGGAGAGTAGTCCCCTGGGAGAGGGTGTACATCGCGTCGTTCCGTCAGGTGGACACGATGGCTTTTAGGGTGAGGGTGGCAATGCAAAAGCGTATCGATTATTCATTGACTTTTTTAGATCGAAAGACCCTAAACCCTAGACCCTAAACCCTGTTTGGTTCCTGCTGTGCCGGATTAGGGTCAAGGTTTTTTGTATCCGTTCACACATTATAATAGCAGATAGGAACCCAAAAAAGATAGGCTAAAATTTCGTCTTTCAATATCTCTTAGCCCACCTCCAAAACTATG
>JAYENH010000375.1:0-13221 GCA_034721995.1 Bacteroidota bacterium | reverse complement strand
ACATCCTGGGGCTGGAGAAGGTCCCAAGGGTTGGGCTGTTCGCCCATTAAAGTGGCACGCGAGCTGGGTTCAGAACGTCGTGAGACAGTTCGGTCCCTATCTGTTGTGGGCGTTGGAAATTTGAGAGACCCTGGCTCTAGTACGAGAGGACCGAGCTGGACAAACCTCTGGTGTGCCTGTTGTGGCGCCAGCTGCATAGCAGGGTAGCTACGTTTGGAAGGGATAAGCGCTGAAAGCATCTAAGCGCGAAGCCCGTCTCGAGATTAGATTTCCTTTAAGGGCCGTTAAAGACGATAACGTTGATAGGCTGTAGGTGTAAAGGCGGTAACGTCATAGCCGAGCAGTACTAATTGCCCGTAAACTTATAAGTTTATAGTATTTACATTTATTATCTATTGGGCCACGCTTCCGATATGCAAGATATTGTCCGCCAATTGGCGGAAAACAAAGCCTTAAGGTGGCTATTGCAACAGGGAACCACCTCTTCCCATTCCGAACAGAGAAGTTAAGCCTGTTAGCGCCGATGGTACTGCATATTTGTGGGAGAGTAGGTCGCTGCCGACTTTATATAAACGGTTACAGATAATTTTATCTGTAACCGTTTTTTTTTAATCTTAGCCTGTTTTCTTTATATCACACAATATCTTTTCATCAGGAAATATCGTTTTAAAAATATTATTTCTTTTGATTGATATCAAACAAAATAAATTTCCTTATCCCTGTGGCTTTTCCTTTTCCAATCCCGTTTATATTTTGTAACTCCAGTTCGTTTGCCGATATAATTTTCTCAATACTCCCAAAATGCTTGATTAGCGATTGTGCGGTTTTTGTGCCAACCAATGGCAGGCCTTGTAAAAAGTACAGTTGTTTTTTTGAATTATTTTTTGGCTTGTAACCGGTTCTGTAAAACGAAAGGTTTTCTTTAAGATTTTGTTCAGCTGTTAATGCCAGGGTTTGTGCTGTATCTGTATGTCCTGACGAAAATACAATTGGGATTTGCCACGATACTGAAATAGAAAGCAATGCCCCTTTAATTGCCTGCCGGCTAATATTGTGGCTACTATTGTACGGATTTCCTTCAACTAATAATATTTGATGATAATTTGTCTTTTTAAGATTTGAGCACTGGATAAATAAACGGTTTTGCATTAAGGAAAGCGCAAAGTCGTTTTTGGTTTTTCTTTCTACAATTATTTGGTCATTAATAATGTAGTCCCCATATTTTAACGCTTTTACTTTAACATCTATACCCAAATCAATTAATTGCTGAGGTATCCCTGATGTATTTTCATGATAATCAGCAATTATGGTATTTCCTAAATTATGAATTGTCATTTTACAATAATTATTTGATTAGCAAATTTACAATATTGCATTGTAGTTTTAAAAATTCCTGCAAATAGTGATTGTAAACAAAATAAGGTTTTATACTTTTGCCGATCGATGAAAATGACTTTTAAAAATGTTGCAATAAAGTCCGTTGCCTTTTTAATGATAGGCGTAATGGGGATGCTGGTTGCCAATAAGGCTGCTTTTATGCATACCCATAAATTGAATGATGGGACAATTATTTCCCATGCTCACCCTTTCGATAAATCGAATGATTCCAAACCATACAAATCGCACCATCACACAAATGCTGAATTACTATTCTTTCAAAATATAGAAGTTCTTTTTCTTACAGCATTTTTAGCTTTTGCTTTGTTTGCATATCTTCAAAAAACGAAATTGTCATTTCATTTAATAGCAAGGTATACATCAGGTAAAACAAATCTTCATCAGGGCAGGGCTTCCCCGGTTTCATAATATCAAATTTTTAGAATCACATTTTTTATTTCCAAATCACAATTATTTTAGTTCGATGCTATTATAAATGAAATATTTAGTATCGAAAAAGCTTATATATAAATTTATCAAAAACAAGAGATTATGAACAAAACACATATTGTTCTGACAATATTGTTATTGTCGATTTCACAGATTAATTATGCCCAAAAAATAAAGACGGATGCTAATCTTGTGGGTCATGTGGTTAACGGTGGAGAGCATATTCCATTTGCTACCGTGAGTGTTAAAGGATCAACAATTGGTATTACAACGGATGGGTCGGGACATTATCAATTAATTAATTTACCCGAAGGTGTTCTTACAATTATTGCACAATCATTAGGTTATAAACCTCAGGAAAAAGTGATTACAATTAAAGCGGAAGAAACCAAAATACTTAATTTTGAACTAGAGATTGACTTTTTGGGTCTTGAAGAAGTTGTAATTACCGGAGACAGAAACGCTACAAACAGAATAGGGTCTTCGACAGTTGTAAACACAATTACGCCAAAACTATTTGCTGTTACACAATCGGTAACATTAAGCGAAGGATTGAATTTTTGCCCGGGTTTGAGAATGGAAAATAACTGTCAGAATTGCGGTTTTTCGCAGGTTAGAATGAATGGTATGGAAGGGTCGTATTCTCAGATATTAATTAATAGCCGTCCGATTTTTAGTGGATTGGCAGGGGTTTACGGACTGGAGTTAATACCTTCGAGCATGATCGAACGTGTTGAAATTATTCGTGGAGGCGGTTCTGCTTTATATGGCAGCAATGCTATTGCAGGCATCATAAACCTAATACTAAAAGACCCGATAAATAACTCTTACGAATTTGGAATAAACACCGGCCTTAAAGGTGTTGGTATTGATGGTTCAGGTGATCCTGCTCAGGATTACTCGGTTAATTTTAATACATCCCTGGTTTCGTCCGATAATAAAACCGGCATGTCCTTATATGGGTTTTATCGCGATAGGGGGATTTTTGATGCAAACAAAGATGGTTTTTCAGAAATTGCTTTATTAAAAAACACAACAATAGGAACAAGGTTATTTCATCGCTTTGGAATAAGAAGTAAACTTACTGCCGATTTCTTCAATATAAAAGAAAACCGGCGGGGAGGCGACAGATTTGATTATCCTGTTCATGAAGCAAACATTGCCGAAGCATTAAATCATAATCTTACTACCGGGGCTTTGACTTATGAACAGTTTTTCAGGGAAAATGATTTGTTTTCGATTTTTACATCGGGGCAAAGTGTAAAGCGCGATTCGTATTATGGAGCAAACCAATCGCTTAGTGATTACGGTAATACCAATGATTTTTCTTATACCCTGGGTGCTCAGTATAATGCAGAATTGGGCTTATCAAATTTAATTATTGGTATAGAGAACGACGGAGAATGGCTAAAGGATAAAAAACTTGGCTATCCCGATTTCGATAATGTTTTAATTGGAGATTCGCTTATTTATATTCCTCATACCGAGAATGTTTTTGTTGCAAATCAAACTACAAATACAAGCGGGTTTTTTGCGCAATATGAAATTAATCTGGATAAAATAAAAATTTCGGCAGGGGCACGTTTCGATCATTATAGTGTAGAAGACAAAGAACATTCCGATGCTGATAAATCTGGAAATGTGTTTAGCCCGAGGTTATCTTTGAAATATGATGTGAAAAAGTATTTGCAGGCAAGGATGAGCTATTCTCAAGGTTATCGTGCCCCCCAGATTTTTGATGAAGATTTACACATCGAAACATCAGGATCTAGAAAAGTAATTCACGAGAACAGTGAGGGATTAACACAAGAGACAAGCTATAGTTTTATGGCCTCGCTCGATTATAACAAACAGTTAGGAGATGTTTATGTTGGTTTATTGACAGAAGGGTTTTACACGCAATTAAATAATCCTTTTGCAAACGAATACAGCGAACCCAATGAAAACGGGACAGTAATTTATACACGTGTAAATGCAGATGAAGGCGCAACAGTTATGGGGGTAAATATTGAATTGAACATTGTGCCATCTAAAAAGTTTTCTATAAAATCGGGATTTACTATTCAAAACAGCAAATATGAGCAAACTCAGGAATTAGATGAAAAACGGTTTTTGCGTACACCCGAAGACTATGGGTATATGACTATAGATTGGCAGCCATCAAAAAAATGGGGATTCTCTTCAACGGGTAATTATACCGGCAAAATGCTTGTTCCTTATTTCGGAATACAAATAGCCGATCCAGATGCGGGAGAGTTGAGAGAAAGCGAAATCTTTTTTGATTTAGGATTTAAAGTGAAATATAGTGTTAAGTTGAACGGTGCTACTTTACAACTTTTTGCCGGAGCAAAAAACATATTTAATTCTTATCAGAACGATTTTGATAGTGGAATCGACCGCGACCCCGGATATATTTATGGGCCAATAAACCCCAGGACTGTTTATTTTGGATTGAAAATAGGGAATTTTCTGAAATAATGAAGTCTGACAGTATTCTTAGAGGAAGAAAACTTTGAATTGCCGAGTACTAATTTTGTTTTTTAAGTGCCCCGACAATTGTGAATAAAATCCCCAATACTGCAAGGAAGGAAGCTATTCTTCCAATGTAGTCGCCATTGGTGGTATAGAAAGTAAATTTACTATTAGGGGAAATAGTTCCTTTTATCACATCTTCATTTCCAAATTTAGATGCCTGGAGCAATTCTCCTTTTTGGTTGATAAAGCAGGAAATTCCCGTATTGGCCGATCGTGCAATGCCACGGCCTGTTTCGATAGCGCGGATTTGAGAATATCGCAGATGCTGAATATATCCGGGAGTCTCGCCCCACCATCCATCGTTTGTAATTATTGCAACAGCATTTGCGCCTTTGCGTACACTCTTGTTCAGATATTCGCCAAAAACCGATTCGTAACAAATAAGCGTGGCAATGTTGCAATTGCCGGCTTTGTCGGAAAATACTACCGGCTCGTCATCTGTGTCAAGGCTGGCATTTGTTCCTCCAAGATCGATAGTCAGCTTTTCGAGAAATCCTAATGTTTTCGGGAAAGGCATTTTTTCGACCCCAATTACAAGATTTGATTTATGGTATATTTCGATTTTGCCGCCTGCGGTAATTTGTAATGCCGAATTATATTCATCATAATAAATATTTGCACCCTCAAGTTTTCGAGCTACAGGGCTTCTGTTTTCAGCAATTTGATATTTTTTTTTTGTTACTGCACCGATAATAAATTTTGCATCGGGGTAATTTTGCAGAAAGGCAATTATTTGCCGAACCCCTTGATTAATATTGAGTTTGTCTTCCCATATACTTTTGAACAATGCGGTTTCAGGTGCAATAAAATAGTCAGTGCTAATATCGGCTTTCTGTTTTGCCAAATTAATCAGAAGATTTATTTGCTCTTGCTCGTTAAGGCCGTCAAACTTTTCGGTAAATGGATCGATATTGGGCTGGATTATTACAATATTGCAGGGATTTCCTTTGTCTTCATCAGAATAAAAAATAAAAAATGAAATAGAAATCGGTATCAGGATCAATAGAAAAACTACAATAAAATTATAAATACCGGCACGAAATGTTTTAAATTTAATAATTTTAATTAACCCAAAAAGAATAATTATGTTTGCTGTTAAAATCCAAAGCGACCCTCCTAATGTACCTGTGAATTTATACCATTGAATTATCTCAATATTTTTTCCTAAACCGTTTCCGAGGTTGAGCCAGCTCCACGACAACTCCCAATTGAGATGGAGATACTCGAATGCAATCCAGAAAAATACGAATAAAAAATATCCGGTTTTGATACCCAATAATCGTTTGCTGAAATGAAATGCCCAAAAAACAGAAGCCATACAAATGCTATTCAATATTACTATTACCAACATACCGGGTTTCGATATTTCGGCCAACCACCATGTTGTAGCTAGATTCCAGATGATAAAAGAAATAAAGGAATAATAAAATGCCACAACAGATTTGTTTATATGTCGTTGTCGGTAAAGATTATCCTCAACAAAAAGCAAAGGGACATAAGCAAGCATTAAAATCAAGCCGTTCATCCATTGTGTCCAGGCGAGGCTTAATAAAACTCCCGATGTAAGGGCGTAAATACTGTTTTTATATTTCGACATATTAGTTTTTTTTCTTTTTGTAATTTACAAGATAAATTCCTAAAAGAATGATAAATATCCAGATAAACTGGGCTGGTAATATTTGTTCACCGTCAATTAGTCCCCATATAATTGCAAAAACAGGAATTATGTATGTAACTGATGTAGCAAAAATAGTAGTTGTATATTTCATCAATGTGTATAATAGCGTAACAGCTATAAATGATGAAAAGAATGACAATATAGCAACAAACGTAAAATCAAGTATTGCTCCTTCGGTTGTGAAATTTATTTCAAGATTGGAGAACAATAAGTAAATGCCTGCCCATGGTCCGATTAAAAAAAACGAAAGTGCAGTAACTGCAAAGCCATTTAATTCGCTCAGATTTTCCTTATTGACATTGCTACTGATGGCATAACCTAAAACCGCTACAATTATAAAAATTGAATACCAAATATTTCCATGCATGAACATTTCACTGCCATAATAAATTAAGCCTATCGCACCTGTAAGCCCGGAAAAAACACCCAGCACATTAACCCAGCCTGTTGATGTTTTATATATTGTAACACCTACTATCATTGTAAACAGAGGTACAAGTGAATTTAATATTCCGGCCAGCGAGCTATTTACTTCGGTTTGCCCAATGGTGTACATAAATGCAGGGAGTGCATTTCCAACAAAGCCAATAATAATTAGGAATCCAATATTTTTCCGGTTTAATTTGTGCAAAATCCTGAATGTAAAAGGAAGGAAAAATAAGAATGTTAGAAAAATCCTAAATGCAGCAACCTGATACGGCGAAAAAGATCGAAGCCCTTTTTTCATAAGGATAAATGAGCTTCCCCAGATAAGTGCAAGAAAAAATAGCATTATATATTGCCAATGCCGTTTTTCGAGGAATGATGTATTGATTATAAATTTTTGTTTTTTGTTTTGGATGCTTGTTTTCATTTTTAGTAAGCAAATTGAAAGGCCAAAGATATATGCTTAGGGATAGAAAATGTAAAAAAACACAGGAAACATTAAAATGGAAAGTTTGGCCTTTATGCTATATCGGTTTTAGGTTCATTTTGAATACGTTTATTTTATCTGTTTTGGAATAAAATCTTTGGTATTCAAAAGCTGTATCCTGTCATTGTCTTGTGTGAGGATGTAAAATCCAAAAGATTGAGCTTCTTCAAAAAAACCTTTTTCAAAGCTAAGCCCGGCAACCACACCAAAAATTATAAAATCTTTGTATTGTGGAAATAATATTTTGAAATTCTTTATCTTGTCTTTATAAAAAGTGCGTAATTGGCTTATCTTAAAATTATACTTAACTTCTACAATTGCCACTTTGTAATTATTGTATAATACAATATCATATTCCGCCTGTAAATTATTGCGTTTTCGGTTTAGGTTACGATCAACATAATCAAATTGGAGATTTGCTAATTTCATTGAGTGACTAAGTCCTGAATAAAAAAAATCTTCGGCAATAGCTCCATTACTTTTCCCGATTCCCCCAACTTCTTTACGTAATTCATCCATCCCTTTATCAAAAGATTTTTGACGCTCAATTGCTTCCTTTTGGCGTTCATCTGCTTCCTTTTGGCGTTTGTCAAATTCTATTGCCTGAAGCTTTAATAAATCCAATATATCTTGTTTTGTTAATGTTGTTTCCATAATTCTCTAATTTTAAATGGCGAAAAGAATGTCTATTTCATTATACAAAGTTACTGTTTTCTTGTAGAGACCCCAAATTCGTGTGGAAACAACTTTGACCCTGTTCCCAGGATTATAAGTAGCATTTGTATGAGAATATCGAAGTTGTTGGAGTTTTTTTGCAGAAATTATATAGGGATGATAGAATCAAAATAAGTATTTTAATTGAATTGTTGAAACATTTCAATACTACAATTTTACTTGTTAAGTAATTGCTTCCGGGGATCTGTAGCTACTTAATAAAATTTTTATCCACACTTAGAGTATCCGCAATCCTGACATATCAGACAACCTTCCTGATAAACAAGGTTTGAAGAACTACAGTTTAAGCATTTTATGTGAGTTTTGGCTTTTGTGCCATCGGGAATGTATTTTTTGAGAGCACGCTCAACGCCAACTTTCCAGCTATTAATATTTTCGTCTTCGAACTTAAGCGAGCTAATTAGACTTACAGCATATTCCAATGGCATACCATGGCGTAGCACACTAGATATTAATTTTGCATAATTCCAGAATTCTTTCTTGAACATGTGCGAAAGCCCTTCAATATTTTTTCTGTATCCAAAGCGATCTGTAAATTGGAAATCGTATCGCGATTTTCCTTCTTCATCGCGGTGCTTGATTATTTTTCCTTTATCAATTGTTCGGGGAATAGGGAACATTTCTTCGTCGGCCAAACCGGTGAAAATCTCGTAAGGTTTTCCATCACGCAAACCAACAAAAGCGATCCATTTTTCTTTATTGTTCTGAAAGCGGACTATTTCTGCTTCTAACTCTTTTGGTCTTTTTAAGTGAGCTGTCGATTGAGTTGTTTTTTCCTTATTATTCGCAACCAAAACGCCATCGCGTGATCCTTCACGGTAAATCGTAACACCTTTGCATCCGTTTTTCCATCCTTCGAGATAAACATTTGCAACCAGTTCTTCGCTAACTTCTTCGGGCAGGTTTACTGTAACCGATATAGAATGGTCTACCCATTTTTGTATCATGCCCTGCATTTTTATTTTCTGTAGCCAATCTACATCATTTGCTGTTGCTTTGTAGTAAGGCGATTTTTCTATAACTTCATTAAGCTTTTCATCGGTATAATTCTTTACTTCATCGTAACTATATCCATTTGCCTCTAACCAAATAATAAATTTATGGTGAAAAACATTGAATTCTTCCCAGTGATCGCCAACATCATCGGTGAAAGTTATATTGATTTCTTTGTCGTTTGGATTTACTTTCCGGCGACGTTTGTAAACCGGCCTGAAAACAGGTTCGATACCTGATGTGGTTTGGGTCATCAGGCTGGTTGTGCCTGTAGGTGCAATGGTCAGCAATGCAATATTTCGTCGGCCATGCTCCTTCATTTTGTTATAAAGCTCTTGGTCGGCTTCTTTAATTCTATTGATAAATGGGTTGTCCTTTTCGCGTGTGTGATTGTAAATAGTAAAAGGGCCACGCTCTTTTGCAAGGTTTACCGATGAGCGGTAACTTTCTAAAGCCAGGGTTTTATGTACCTCGACTGAAAAGTCGGTAGCATTTTCGCTGCCATATATTAAATTCATAGCGGCAAGCATATCCCCTTCGGCAGTTATGCCAATTCCTGTTCTACGGCCTTCTTTAGCTTTTATTTTTATGTTTTCCCACAATTGCCTTTCAACGCGTTTTATATCGTACTCTTCGGGGTCGGAATTTATTTTTTCAAGTATTGCATCAATTTTTTCGAGTTCGAGGTCGATAATATCATCCATTATGCGTTGTGCAAAATGTGCATGTTGGCTAAATAATTCGAAATTAAATTTTGCTTTGTCGGTAAATGGATTGTCTACATAATTATACAGATTAATGGCCAGTAAACGGCAGCTATCATAAGGGCAAAGAGGAATTTCGCCACAAGGATTGGTCGAAACTGTTTTGTATCCTAAATCGGCATAGCAGTCAGGGATTGATTCTTTGATTATGGTGTCCCAAAAAAGGATGCCTGGTTCGGCAGATTTCCATGCATTATGAACTATTTTATTCCAAAGTGCATTTGCATCAACACTTTTTTTGTTGATTGGATTATCAGAATCTACAGGGAATTGCTGTTCGTATTTTGAATTATCGATTACCGATTGCATAAATTTATCGTCGATTTTTACCGAAATATTTGCTCCTGTAACTTTGCCAGATTCCATTTTTGCATCAATAAAATCTTCGGCATCGGGGTGTTTAACCGAAACGCTAAGCATAAGCGCACCGCGGCGTCCATCTTGTGCAACTTCGCGGGTAGAGTTTGAGAAGCGTTCCATAAAAGGGACTATCCCTGTTGATGTGAGCGCACTGTTGAGCACCTGGCTTTTTGCAGGCCTGATGTGCGACAGGTCGTGGCCAACACCTCCACGGCGTTTCATTAGCTGAACCTGTTCCTGATCCATTTTTAGAATTCCCCCATAAGAATCGGCAGGTTTTTCGTTGCCAATTACAAAACAGTTCGACAATGATATTATCTGAAACAGATTTCCAATACCACTCATTGGGCCTCCTTGTGGAATGATGTATTTAAAATCCTTCAACACATTATATATCGCATCTTCTGAAAGTGGATTGCTGTATTTTTTTTCGATACGATGAATTTCGCGGGCAATTCTACGGTGCATCTGGTCGGGATTGCTTTCGTAGATATTTCCTTGCGAGTCTTTAAGGGCATATTTGTTTACCCATACTTTTGCTGCCAGCTCATCGCCTTTAAAATATTCGAGAGAGCTGCTTACAGCTTCTTTAAAACTGTAGGTGTGAAGTGCTTCTTTTTGCCCGATAATAATTTTTTCAATCAACATTGTCAAATTGGTTAAGGATGTTAAGTTGTATTAATTGATTCAGCATCAGAATAAATAGAATTATTTGTTTCCTATTTTATATTTTCTGTTTACCGAAGGCAAAAATAAGCAGAGATTTAGTCTTTGTCGAATCTACTTATTAACATAAAAATGGCAATGCTCACAATATGAGCCGCCAATCTTGTTCATTTTTAATTTTGAAGATTTTTAGTACAAGAATGTTTGCCAATCTTAAATTAGTCTAAATAAGATGAACGGAAGTTTTGCTAATTATTTTCGATGATGCACCTCTGTTTGTTTCGATGTAACTGCCTGCTTTTGTTGACATTTTGGCAAGAATATTTTTGTTTGAAACAAGAATCTCTAATTCCTTTTTAAACCCTGCATAATCGCTAATCGAAATGGCAGCACCATTATTTATCATTTCGCCGGCTTCCCTGAATTTAGAATATTCGGGGCCAAACACTACCGGAATTGAAAAGCAGGCAGGCTCTAAAACATTGTGCAAGCCTGTTTTAAATGCTCCTCCAACAAAAGCAATTTCGGCATACTTGTATATTGATGAAAGAAGTCCGATGTTATCAATAATCATTATCCTGGCTGTTGATAAATTATTCACCGATGCTTCGGAATATAAAAGGACTTCTTCGGAAAAAAGATTTTTTAAACGTGCAATATTCGATGATTTTATTTCGTGTGGGGCGATAACCAAACATAAGTTTTTTTCGGTTTCGCCAATGTAATTTACAAATAAATTTTCGTCGGAAGGCCATGTACTTCCTGCTACAATTAAAAAGCGTGATGCCTTAAATTTTTCAATCACAGGTAATTCTTTTGCCTGTTGTGCAATATCAGCTACCCTGTCGAAGCGGGTATCACCTGCAATGCTTACATTTTCAACTCCAATACTTTTTAATAATTCTTTCGATTTTCTATTTTGAACAAAGATGTGGTTGTAGAATTTTAATATTTTTCTGTACCACTTTCCGTAGTTTTTAAAGAAAATTTGATTTGACCTGAATATAGCAGAAATTAGGTATACGGGAGTTTTCCGAAAGTGTAGTTCGTGCATATAAAAATACCAAAATTCGTATTTTACGAAAAACACCATTTGGGGATCGATAAGCTTTATAAATTTACGGGCATTCGTAGGTGAATCAATTGGGAGGTATGATATATGATCTGCTCCCGAGTAATTTTTCCTGATTTCGTATCCCGATGGAGAAAAAAAAGTCAGCAGTATTTTATAAGCCGGTTTTTCTTTTTTGATAGCTTCGATAACAGGCCGGCCTTGTTCAAATTCGCCAAGCGATGCACAATGAAACCAAATAGTTTTTTCGTTTTTCTTTATTGATGATCGAAGGGATTTGTGCCAGTTTCGGCGGCCTGCAAGCCATAATTTTGCTTTCGGGTTGCGAAGTGACGAAATGTGGATGGCCAAAACATAAAACCAAAGCGAAAGCCGATACACTAAAATCATTATCAGAAAAAATTAAAAGGTGAAATAGTCATCCGGTACTCTTCTGTAGAGTGGGATAATCCAACCAATGCGGATTCCAATCAGGTTATCGTTTCGCTTGCGTATGTCTGCTTCGTATGTGTCGAAATTAAAACTGCGCCGGTTTTGTGTCCACGATTGTAGATACTCGATACCACCATAAAAATTGGCCAACTGCTTTTTTCCTATATGAATATAACCGACAAAACCTTTTGCTGCCAGGCCATTTGTAAGCCGATCGTATCCTTTGGAATAATCCTCAATAATTTGGGGGGCGTTGTTGCCCTGGTTTTCTATTCTGATTTTATGTTCGAGAAAACCTATACTGCCGGTTACATACAATCCCGAATTGGGCGAAGCTGGAAACAAATTAATTATCTTACCGAGTTTTATGCCTGCAAAATATCCCCGTTCAGATAAAATAATATTCGCATACTCGCCATATTCATTTATAATATTACCATTTGATGTCATAAGGTTTTTAAAAATTTTATTCTCTTTTAAATCAGAACCAAACATATAATTGGCATCGATACCCAACAACCAGCCTTTTTCCCCTTTCAATGTAAAAGCTACACCAATGTTCGAATTATTACCAAAACGTTCGGCCATATCCTGTTGTGGAAACTGAAAAGCGTAAGATGCCGAAAACATTGGAATAGTGGCGGCTTCCTTAATTTTTCGTTGGGCATTTATGCTCAACGTAAATATAAATATGGAGATTAGGATCAATATCTTTTTCATGCTGCAAATGTAAAAACATTTTTAATGGTTCAGGGGTTCAGAGGTTCTGGGTTTGTTTATGATCCGTTTTTTTATGCCAAATTTCTAATTTCCAATATACTTGTTCAACTGCCTTCTATTTCCTGTTGCCTGCACTACTGTGAACTGCCTGCTTAAGGCTGCTTTAACGTACAATACCAAAAGCAGATGACAAAATTGAATTATTTGCTGTTTTGCAATGAAGTATATAAAAACCCTGCGCAAATTTCTTTGTATCAATTACGCAAGTGTTTTGGCTTGTTTTTTCGGAATAAAACAATTGGCCTGTTGCATTATAAATATGAATTTCCCAGATACTCCCATTGTTGAGTTTTATGTTCAACATATCGCTCGCAGGGTTTGGAAATACCTGAAGCTTTGAGTTGCGGATAGAATAAATAGTGCCCAGGTTAACAACAAATATAGAATCGGAAACTGAACATCCAGAAGCATTTGTTACAGTTACATAAAACGTTCCGCCAGAAGTTACCCACAATGTTTCAGCAGT
>JAYENH010000374.1:0-3220 GCA_034721995.1 Bacteroidota bacterium | reverse complement strand
ACGCGAAAGCATCGAAAACGAAAAATCGGCAGCAATTACCGAAATCAAAAACCAGGTAAGTTTGCTTTCTGTTCAGATTGCAGAAAAAATCCTGAAAAGAGAATTGACCGATAAAAAAGATCAGCAGAATTATATCGAAGAAATGCTGAAAGAAATAAACATGAACTAATTGTAAAATGAACCAAAGCAAAATATCGGTACGATACGCAAAAGCACTCTTCCAACTGGCCAAAGAAAAGCAACTAACCGGCATTATTAAGGAAGACATGATAGTTGTACAGACTATTGCCAAATCGGTTGAAGAATTTCAATTGCTGATTGAAAGCCCAACTATTAAAGTAAAAAAGAAACAGGAAATTTTCGAATTAATATTTGGGAAATCTGTTAACAAAATTACTCTCGATTTTCTTTTGCTTATCCTTAAAAATAAGCGCGAATTGCACATCGCCGATATTGCCCGCAATTTCCTTGATATTGCCCGCAAGGAGTTGGGTGTGAAATCGGCAAGTTTTGTTTCTGTTGTCGATATCGATAAAGAAACAGCAGCCGAAATTCAGCAAACAACCGAAAAGTTTTTCAAAACCAAAATCGATCTTATTCACGAAACTAATCCCGATTTGATTGGCGGTTATATTTTGCGTGTCGAAGATCAACAATTCGATGCCAGTGTGGCAACAAAGCTGAATAAAATAAAGCGTCATCTTTTAAGTAGCAGTTTTGAGGTGAAATATTAATTTGGAAATTAATAAATATTACAATAATAAATAGACAATAATAAATAATCAATCAAAATGGCTGATATTAAACCTGCAGAAGTTTCTGAAATTTTAAAACAACAACTCGAAGGCCTGAAAACTGAAGCCGAATTAGAAGAAGTTGGGACTGTATTACAGGTAGGCGATGGGATTGCCCGGGTTTACGGATTAAATAATGTACAAGCCAACGAATTGGTAGAGTTCGAAAATGGCGTATTAGGGATTGTCCTAAACCTTGAAGAAGACAATATTGGGGTTGTATTAATGGGGTCATCAGAAGAAATAAAGGAAGGCGATGTGGTTAAACGTACCGAAAAAATTGCCTCTATTGATGTTGGAGAAGGCCTTCTCGGAAGGGTTATCAATACTATTGGGAAACCTATCGATGGTAAAGGCCCTATTAAAGGCGAGCTGTACAATATGCCTCTTGAGCGAAAGGCTCCCGGCGTAATTTACAGGCAGCCTGTAAACGAGCCATTGCAAACCGGAATAAAAGCAATCGATGCCATGATTCCCATTGGCCGTGGCCAGCGCGAGTTAATTATTGGCGATCGCCAGACAGGAAAAACGGCAATTGCTATTGATACAATAATAAATCAGAAAGAATTTTACGCTAAGGGCGAGCCGGTTTTTTGCATTTATGTAGCCATTGGCCAAAAGGGGTCGACAATTGCCAACATTGCCAAAACGCTTGAGAAAAACGGAGCAATGGATTATACAGTTATTGTTTCGGCTACTGCTTCGGACCCGGCAGCATTACAATTTTACGCTCCCTACGCCGGTGCTGCAATAGGCGAATTTTTTCGCGATACCGGTCGTGCTGCATTAATTGTTTACGACGATCTTTCGAAACAGGCAGTTTCGTACCGCGAAGTTTCTTTATTGCTGCGTCGCCCACCGGGACGTGAAGCATATCCTGGCGATGTATTTTATTTGCATTCGCGTTTGTTAGAACGTGCTGCAAAAGTTATCGAAGCCGACGATATTGCGCGTCAGATGAACGATGTACCTGCATCGATAAAACATTTAATTAAAGGAGGGGGTTCGTTAACTGCCCTACCGATTATCGAAACACAAGAGGGCGATGTTTCAGCATATATCCCGACAAATGTAATTTCGATTACCGATGGTCAGATTTTTCTTGAATCGAATTTATTTAATGCCGGTATCCGGCCTGCTATTAATGTAGGCATTTCGGTATCAAGGGTTGGTGGAAATGCCCAGATTAAAGCTATGAAAAAAGTGGCAGGCACACTGAAACTCGACCAGGCACAGTATCGCGAACTCGAAGCATTTTCGAAATTTGGTTCCGATTTAGATGCTGCAACAAAAGCAGTACTTGGAAAAGGTGCACGAAATGTGGAAATACTCAAGCAATTGCAGTATTCGCCCGTTCCGGTTGAAAAACAAATTGCTATTATTTTTTGCGGAACTAAAGGGCTTTTGTCAAAAGTCCCGGTTAATAAAATAAAGGATTTTGAAGTTAAATTTATCGAATTTCTCGAAGCCAAACACCCGGCAGTACTGGAAGCTTTGAAACAGGGAAAATACACCGATACCGAAACATCAGTACTCGAAAAGGTTGCAAAAGACCTTGCATCGGATTACTAAAAAATGATTAATGATTATTGTTGATTAATTAAAATAGTCAAGCAACAATAATCAATAATAAATAATCAATAAAAAATGGCCAGTTTAAAAGAAATACGCACAAGGGTAAGCTCGGTTTCGTCGACCAGGCAAATTACAAGTGCCATGAAAATGGTTTCGGCCTCGAAGTTGAAAAAGGCACAGGATGCCATTCTGCAGATGCGCCCTTATGCAAACAAACTTCACGAAATACTTGTCAACCTGGCAAGCAATATCGATAACAGGGAAGATAATGTTTATGGCCGTCAACGGGATATTGAAAAAGTTTTGATTGTTACTGTTTCGGCAAACCGAGGGCTTTGCGGGGCTTTTAATGCAAATGTTGTAAAAAAAGCTATTGAATTGGCCAAGACAAATTACAGTAAGCAACTTGCAGCAGGCAATATCGATTTTATCAGCATTGGAAAAAAATCGGGCGATTTGCTAAAATCAAAAGGATATAAACTTGTTTCTGATTATAACGATATTTACGATAATCTTAATTTCGAAGAAGTTACATTAATTGCACAGGAATTAATGAGCTTTTTTACCGAAGGGAAATACGACAGGATAGATTTAATTTACAATCAATTTAAAAATGCGGCTGTTCAGATTCTAAAACATGAACAATTTCTTCCTGTTAAGATTGAAGAAAACAAAGATAAAACTGAGGCACAAAGCAAGGATTATATTTTTGAGCCATCGAAAGAATATATAGTAAACGAGCTTATTCCGAAAAGCCTGAAAGTGCAGGTTTACAAAGCTATACTCGATTCGCAGGCTGCCGAGCATGGTGCCCGGATGACCGCAATGCACATGGCAACCGACAACGCTAC
>JAYENH010000373.1:0-3222 GCA_034721995.1 Bacteroidota bacterium | reverse complement strand
AAAAGGGCTGAAAGCCCGACATGTCAAGGAAACCACATACCATAAAATTCATCAAACATGTCGACCTTTCAGGTCTTTATCACGCATTTTTACAATTCATAGGGTTTCCCTCGCCGTCGGCGAGGTCCACCCTATGCTATTACATATCGGAGCTTCACCCCTCAAAAATAAAATGCCAGCACCTCAAAATAAGATTTAGCCCTGAGGACTGAATACTGAATACTGAGGACTAAAGACTAATACCTGTTTCTTCTCATAAAATGTATCAGTACAAATAAAGAAAGTACCAATAACAAACTTAATACTAAACTTGCTATTAAGAGGTTTTCTATTTTCTCGCGCGATTTTGTCAGTATGTATGACAAAAAATTATCGTTGAATTCGCTAATCTCGGGTATATCGTTGTAATGTAATTTCCCCAATACGATACCATTTTTTATTAGTACCAGGCCGGGGTTCGAGCGAATAATAGTTTTTAAAGTGATTTCGTCGACATTGCAGAATTCGTATGGGGCTTCGGTATTATCAATAAATTGGTCAATCTCTTGTGTCGATGCTGTTAAACATAAAAAGCGATGCCCGTTTGTTTCGCAATATGTTGCCAGTTCGTTAATCTTTTGCTGAGCATTGATATTCGATTCTTTAAGATCGTAAGAAATAAGTAAAAATGTATATCCATCATCATAAAGAATTATATCTGTGATATCTTCACCATCAAAATTTTCGATAATAAAATCGTGAATCGGAGGCTCGTATCCTTCTTTCAACAACTCGGTATCAGTGCGAACCCATGTCCACAAAGAATCCGGGTAATCGGGAAATACAAAAGCTTTTTCAACTCCATCTTTTTCATAATATGTTGTTATTTTGTATTCAGCCTGTGGTGCATTATCAGGGATGCTCATTCCGTCGGGGATATAAGTACCCAACTTGTATGGCCTGAAATCGATAACCGGCAAATGATTGTAGGAATAAAATGATGTGCCGGCAATAAGTGCCACAAACACACCCACTATGGCCCATTCGGCATACATCTTATACCTTACCGGATAATCTTTTCTAAGATAGAATGTTGCAATGGTAGGAATAAAAATAATCAGGTTTTTATAAAAAGTTTGCCAGTTGGTAAGGATGAGTGCATCGCCAAAGCAACCACAATCGTGTACCGGATTTGCTATGGCAAGGTAAAATGTGAGGGGCGTAAACAATGCCATAAATAAAAGTGCAGCCCACGACGACAAAATCATTCTTACACCAAATAACAGGTTTATACCAATAATAAATTCTAATGTGCTTAATACAATGGCCAATGGAAAAGCAAATATATCAAGGCTATCCAATCCAAAGGCAACAAAGTAATCGGTAAATTTGTATGTCGATCCAAGTGGATCGATACCTTTTACAAAGCCGGAATAAATAAAAACTACACCGATAGTAATTCTGCTGATAAAACGGATTATGTTCATTTTTGAAATCTTAATTTTATTACTACTTCGATTTTATTAAGCACCATTAAAATTTAAAACCATCAATTGAATTGCATAATTCATATTGAGTATTTCTTATTTTCAATGCTGCTAAACTAATATTATGGTTTGTGATAATTATTAAAGAATATATAAAAAAGTATAATTTATTATTCCTTGTCCGAATCGAGTTTTATCATTGCAAAAACGGCATAATTAACAATATCATAATAACTTGCATCAATACCCTCCGATACAATAGTTTTTCCCAGATTATCTTCGATTTGTTTTATGCGGTTTAGTTTCATCAATATTAAATCGGTGTACGAGCTAATGCGCATCAACCGCCATGCTTCGCCATAATCGTGGTTTTTGTTTTCCATCAACTTTTTGGCTTTATCGAAAAAATTCCTGTACATAGCAAAAATGCTGTCATGTTCCATTTCGGGTTTGCCAACAACACCAAGTTCAAGCTGGATTAATGCAATTATAGAATAATTTATAATGCCGATAAATTCACCTCTTATGTCGTCATCAACCTTTTGTTTTCCTTTTATTTCGATGCTTCTTATTCGGTTTGCTTTAATAAAAATCTGGTCGGTAACAGAGCTTAACCTTAATATCCTCCATGCAGTTCCATAGTCCTTCAATTTATTTCTAAACAAATCGCCACAAAATTTAATTACGGCATCGTATTCACGTTTTGTTTGTTCCATTTTTTCAGTTTTCAGCCCGCAAAAGTATTAAATATTATTGTTGGCAAGTTCAGGATTATTGAGTACAAATCGAATTTGTTTTAAGAATTTTTCCTTGTCCCTCCCCAGCACTCCTTTCATTACCAAATAATTCGAAGCATGATCGCTGCGAAAAATTGTTTCATCCAGTTTAGTGGCCTCCATAAATATAAACATTTCTTCAATCAAAGCATTAACAGACAGGGCAGTAAATTTTCCATTATAGCGCGATTTAAAATGTTCAATCCCTTTATAATACGACAACACAAGAGTAGATGCATATTTCGGTTGGATTTCGTTTAAAATAATTGCCGAATTAAGGGCATGTTGCTTGCTAAGCTCCTTCCCTCCTACTCCATTGATTATCATTACCGAACTGTGTAAACCTGCCAGTTTAGATTTATTCAGGCCATTAACAGTTGAAATAAATGTTTCTCCTTTTTGGATATTTTTCAACACTTCGTCATCTCCCGATTCAATTCCCACATACAATAATTTGAGACCTGCAATTTTCAGTTCTTTTAATTCTGAAAGAGATTTCCGATTAAGGTTGCCCGGCGAGGCATAAGCTGAAACCCTGTTAAGTTTAGGAAAACTTTCTTTTAGTTTAGTCAATATCCTAAGCAAACGTCCTGTCGATAAAACCAGAGGATCGCCATCTGCAAGAAAAACTCTGCGAATTTGATTGGCATAAGGAATGAAAGCTTCTATGTCGCCGAAAATGTCTTCCTCTTTTCTGGCATTAAATTTCTTGCCGGTGTACATTTCGCAGAAAGCACATTTATTCCATGAGCAAGCTAATGTTATTTGTATTATCAGGGACCTCGCCTCGCTTGGTGGCCTAAAAAGAGGCTCGTCGTAAGAAATTGGATAAAAGTTCATAAAATTTGTAAAGTTATATTTTAACAATTAAAAACTAACAAGTTTAAATTAATCATCATTAATGTTTTGTTTCAATAGCCCCGACATTTATGTCGGGGAATAATATCCATCCCGAACCCGGGCTTTAGCCCATAATCAAA
>JAYENH010000372.1:0-3230 GCA_034721995.1 Bacteroidota bacterium | reverse complement strand
TGTACAGTAGCTCTGAGCCTTTACCGTTGTGGAGAAAACCCCTAGTACGGCAATCATCGCAAAGAGATAGGTAATCGCTTTTTTCATAATAAATTAATTTAGTTAAACAATAAGTATTTATGTGTATGTTAATATTTTAATAAGTTTATAATATTTTAATATCTCCACATTTAAGCGGCTAAAATTAGACAAATTTTTTGATCCAAAAATCAGAAGTTGCCAATTGTTATCACAAACTAATGTTAAAACCATTAGTATTGTTTCGTTTTGCTCATAATTAACATTTAGTTTACATAAACAAAGTGTTTTATTTCAGTTCTATACAACTTCTGATTTTACAATCTGAAAATTGCTTAAATTATTTTTAAATCTATAAATTCCATCACTCAATCACTCCTTCACTCAGTCACTCAGTCACTCAGTCACTCAGTCACCCAATCACTCAATCACTCAGTCAATCCTGTAAACACTGTCCATTCCTTTTATTTTCATCAGACTTAATATCAAATTGTTAAGATTTTCGGTGTCATGCACATATACTGAAATAGTACCATCGAAAATACCATTATTACTATCGAAGCGCAAGGATTTAATATTTACATTTAACTGGTCGGAAATAATTCTGGTAACCTGGTTCAACATGCCAACTTTATCGGCACCTTTCAACTTTATGCTTGTAAGAAACGACATTTTCTTTTGAGTTGTCCATTTAGCCTTAAGCAGCGAATCTCCATGTGTTGTCATCAGATCGGTGGCATTCGAACAATCTTTTTTATGTATAACTACAGGCTTACCATATAAAGAAAAAGCAATTACATCGTCGCCCGGTATAGGATTGCAACATGTAGCCAGATCATATTTTGTATTACTATTTTCGTTTATATAAAAAGGCTCGTTCTTGCTTTTTGTATTTTTTGCTACAATATTTTTCTTATCAATTTTATCTTTATTTTTGCCAACTGTTGGCTTGAACTGGATTTGCCAGTACCGCATAAGCAAACCCCTGCTTTTTCGTTTCAATGTTTTATTAAGCTCACTACTAACAATAATCCCCACTCCTATTGCGAAGAAAAAATCATCCTGATTGTGAACATTATAATTATTAAAAATGCTTTTTATATCTTTTTTGTTGAGTTCTATTTTATTATCAGAAAGTATTTTTTCATAAATATCTTTCCCGCGTGCAATGTATTCCTTGCGCTGTTTACGAAGAGCCTCTTTGATTTTGGTTTTAGCTTTTGCGGTAATAGCAATATCTAACCATTCAGGTTCAGGAATTTGTGTTTCGAGAGTGATAATTTCGATCCTGTCGCCACTTTTAAGAATTTGATTGCGCGGCACAAGTTTATAATTCACTTTTGCCCCAATACAATTATTACCAATTTGCGAATGTATGTTGTATGCAAAATCAAGAACAGTAGAGTTTTCGGGCATTTTGCGCAAATGTCCTTTGGGAGTAAAAACCATTATTTCGGATGAAAAAAGATTTGCCCTAAAATCATCGAAAAATTCAAGTGCATCCTGATCCAGGTCGATATTCTCCTGTATTTTTTGTAACCAGTTTTTTATAACCGATTCAGATCCTTTTTTGCCCTGGTTTCTCCAATATGCAGTAAACCCAATCTCAGCAAGTTCGTGCATTTGTTGTGTTTTTATTTGAATTTCGATCCATCTTCCTTCCGAGCCCATAACTGTTAAATGTAATGCCTGGTATCCATTGGCTTTAGGATTTGAAATCCAGTCGCGTATACGTTCGGGTTTGGGCAAGAATCTATCGGTAATAACCGAATAAACATTCCAGACCTGATACTTATGAGGTAATTCGTTTTTTGGTTCAAAAACAATCCTGATGCTGAAAATATCATCGATCTCATCGAATGACATTCCGGTTTCCTCCATCTTCTTCCAGATAGAATACACCGACTTTGTTACACTTTCAATCTCATATTTAAGGTTCAGTTTGTCTAATGGCTTTTTTACAGGTTCGATAAAAGCATTCACCGACTTTTCTATTCCAATACCCGCTATGTCAAGTTTACTTTTAATCCGCTTGTATATTTCAGGATGACGAAACTCGAAACTTAATTCCTCCAATTCGGTTTTTATTTCGTATAAACCAAGGCGATATGCAAGAGGGGCAAACAGGAACATTGTTTCAGCCGCAATTTTGTATTGCTTATGCTCGGGCATCGAATCGAGTGTACGCATATTATGCAGCCGATCAGAAATCTTAATCATAATAACTCTCATGTCCTCTCCCAGGGTCATGATAAGCCTCTTAAAATTTTCGGCCTGCATAGATTTATCCTGCGATAATACTCCCGACAGTTTTGTAAGGCCTTTAACCATCGAGACTACTGTATTACCAAAACGCTTTTCTATATCATCGAAAGTGTAATCTGTATCTTCAACAACATCATGTAGCAATGCAGCAATAATACTTTTTGTTCCAAGTCCGAGATTATTGTTAACAATTGAAGCAACAGCAATTGGGTGTATAATATATGGTTCGCCTGATTTTCTTGTCGCACCTTTGTGTGCCGTGTTAGCTATTTCGAAAGCATCAGCAATTAATTTTAGCTTATCGCTTTCGATATACTCCTTTGCATCTCTCATTAATTCCTGATACAAATCCTCAACAACAATATTATCTTTTAATAATTCTTCCACGAAACAGATTATCCCCGTATAGTTAATCTGCAAAATTATACAAATTTATTCTTTTTTATTTTTTCATTCTGATTAATTTCATATAAAAAGGGCATTTCTAAATATAGAGATGCCCTGATTTTATAATAATTTTTTAAGATTTCTCCGAAAAACGAAAATGCGGTTTTCGAAGTGCCTGAAATAATGACATTTACTGATCCGGCTTACTGTTTTCGACAATAAACACCACTCAATAAATATTTAACAAATTAAGCTCCAAGTGTTGCAACCATAACAGCTTTTATAGTATGCAAACGGTTTTCCGCTTCGTCGAACACAACAGAATGTGCCGATTCGAAAACTTCTTCGCTTACTTCCATTTCGGCAAAACCAAATTTTTGGTAAATTTCTTCGCCAACCGATGTTTCACGATTATGAAATGCAGGAAGGCAATGCAGGAATTTTACATTTGGGTTGCCTGTTTTTTCGATCATCTCCATATTTACCTGATATGGCTTCATCAATTTCAAACGTGCTTCCCATACTTCTGGTGCCTCGCCCATCGAAACCCACACATCGGT
>JAYENH010000371.1:0-3236 GCA_034721995.1 Bacteroidota bacterium | reverse complement strand
TACGGAGTCGTGCTTTGTTTGATGTATGATAAGTCAATAATTAACAGTTCCGTAGGAACGATATATTTATAGAAACAGAAATAGCCATGTACATAAGCTCCGTAGGTGCGAAATAATTATTGAGACTAAAAAAGTGTAAACTACTTTTTATGGTTTATGAAAAATGCCGAATTTTCACCATAGAGATAAAAGTGTTACCTACTTTTAGGGGTATATGAAAAATGCCTAAATTCAAAACTATTTATTGTCATTCAACATTAAATGGGTCAGACAATTTCGAATTTGCAATTTCGAGCCTCCAATTTGTTTTATCCCTGAAATGTTCGCAATTTAGGGGCAGTATTTTCATTAATTGTTTTTTATGGCCGATCCGATTTTAAGTGTAATAATGCCGGTTTATAATGCCGAAAAATATTTGAATGAAGCAATTGCAAGTATTCTGGATCAGGATTTTAGAGATTTCGAACTTATTATTATTAATGATGGTTCTACAGATAATTCGCTTTCGATCCTAAATTCTTTCACCGACGAGCGGATAAAAACACACAACAACATCGCCAACAAAGGGATTGTTTACAGCCGAAACAAGGGAATTGCATTATCGAAGGGAAAATATATTGGAATGATGGATGCCGATGATGTGGCCATGCCCCAAAAGTTTATCAGGCAAATTAGTTTTTTAGAGAATAATAAAGATTTTGGGATGATCGGTTCGTGGGTAATTTTGATTGATGAAAAAGGAAATCGGCTCAAAGAAAAATGGAAGCTCAATGCAAAGCCAAAAGAAATACCGGCCATAATGCTTTTTATGAATTATTTTGTACAGTCGGCAGTAGTTTTCAGAAAAGAAGCTTTGCCCGCTTATGTTTACAAAGATGGATATGAAATTGTCGAAGACTACAAACTCTGGATGGATATAATGGCCAACCGGCAAGCATGGAACCTCCCCGAATATCTTATAAAATACCGGATACACGGTGCAAGTGCCACGCAATCGAAAAACCGTACCGTAGAGCAAAACCTTAAAGTTGTTTATTCCGAACTATTCGAAGGGCTTAAATTTCATCCCAATGAAAGGGATCTTAAACTGCATCATCAACTACGATCGGGGAATCAAATTCAGGAAACGGAAACATTTTTTGAAATGCAGGACTGGCTCGAAAAATTACTTCTTCAAAACCGCGAAACAAAGAAATATCCACGGAAGATTTTCGCCTCGGTTTTATTTAATCGATGGGCAAAAACCATTTATCTGACAAAAGGCATAAGCCCCCTGAAATACTTTCATTTTCTGTTTTCTTCAATTGTAAAAGAATTTGTGATTACCAGATTGTAAAAGCTCAGAATCGCACTTTGCTATTTGGGATTTCGTTTTAGCCCCGATCCTTCTTTTGAAATAATCTGCATTTATGTTGCCTTGTTATCTCCTTTTATTATATTAATAACAGTTAGAAATATTATTTTAACATCAAACCACAACGACCATTTTTCTATATAAGTTACATCAAACTTTACACGTTCTTCCATGTCTGTGAGCTCTTTTATTGTGCCACGGTGGCCCCTAACTTGTGCATGGCCGCTAATGCCTGGCTTTATAGTATGTCGGAGCATAAATTTCTGCACCAGTTTTTTATATATATCGGTATGCTTAAGCATGTGAGGACGCGGGCCAACAACCGACATCCGTCCGATAAGGACATTAAAGAATTGGGGCATTTCATCAATACTGTTTCGCCTCAGAAATTTTCCGACTGAAGTTATCTTTCCATCATCCTTGGAGGATTGGTCGGAATCGGAAAGCGAATTTTTTATCATTGTCCGAAACTTTATGCAACGAAAAGTTTTATCGTTTATCCCTGTTCGCTTTTGAATAAAAAACAAACTTTTTTCGCCAATTATTAGATTGATAAAATAAATCAGGGGGATTAACCATGACAATATCAGAACTATAACAAACAATGAAAATAGTATGTCGAAAATTCTTTTTATTAGAATGTTGTACCAAAAATTTAATGGGCCTTGCTGTATTTGCATTACCGGTAATGTGTCGTAATGTTCCAGCTTTATTCGCATGAACGAAAAATCTGACAAGTCGGGCACAATCCTTAGTTTTACCGGATATTTGCTGATAACTGATGCAATTGTGCTGCTCAAACCTTTTTGTATTTCGCCAATCAGGATATAAATTTCATCAATATCATTTTTAGCAATGTAGCTTTCCAGATTAGAATAATTACCTATAATATCATTAGCATTTATTTTTTCTTGGGTGAAAAAACCTTTAAAACGATAGCCTGCCCAAGGGTTGCTGATAAAATAATCGCGAAGTTCGCAAACGGCATTGTTGTATCCTACAATAACAACATTGCGGTAGTTGTATCCCAATTTGCGGTATAAATAAAAAACATAAAACAATAAAAACTTAAACAAAATAAGAGTAATAGAAAAAATTGTGAAAAGAATTTTTATTTCGTCGCGCTGAAAATAATTTAGTGATTTGGCCTGGAAGAAAAGTAAAAATAGAAAAAAGAAAAACACAATGCTTTTTATCGATGCAAATAGTATTTCTTTCTTATAAATCTGTTTGTGAATCGAATAAGTCCGAAAAATTGCAGATGATATTAGCCAGGCAATATTCAGGTAAATATAGAATACAATATGTACCATACTTAAACAGCGACTATCAAAAGCATTTATATAACAATAGCTAATTACAAAACCTATATTAAGAATTGCCAAATCGCTGATGGCTGAAATTAGAGAAATATTTTTAGAATGTTTTGCCGACATATTTTATTTTCTTTATTCCAGTTACTTTTTATTCATTTTTAATCATCAGAAAAAATAATACAACAAGAAAATGAAAAAAAAACAATAATGATTACTGTTACTAATATTGTTGCAAAAAAATAAAAATTACTTGTAAAAACAGATTTAGTTTAATTTCACTTCTATCTAATGAAACCTTAGTGAAGGATACAATCAAAATTGTATTTTTGTCGGTTGATTGAAATTGAGAATTTAAAACATGGAAAAACGAAAAGAAATATGTAGTCTGTTAAAATCAACCGATAATGTTGAAGTTGGCAGCACGGTTAATATTAAAGGCTGGGTAAGGACAAAACGCGGAAGTAAAAATGTTGCTTTTCTGGCAATGAACGATGGCTCTTGCTTACACAACATTCAGGTAGTAGTAGATTTTGAAATTATTGCTGATGAATTATTGTTGAAAGTCC
>JAYENH010000370.1:0-3245 GCA_034721995.1 Bacteroidota bacterium | reverse complement strand
AAGTTTCATTTTCATCTGTTTAAATTTACCACGAAAACACGAAAAATTAATCATACTACTGTGTGTCAAAATTTATTGCCATGGGTGTTTCATATTATAATTCCAGTCCTCCATATAAAAACCATAGACTTTATGTTCTTTACCATCGGGAGAAGTAAATATTGCCTCTAAACTAATTCCGTTCTCATTTATATAATCAGGGTTGAAGGGGTTTAATTTATTTGGATTGTTGGGATTGTCGCCTTCTACAATCACATACTGCCTTACATCCTGAAAATCGGCACGGATTATCAGCTCAAATTTTTCGTATTTCCCAATATTAGTAGAACCTGTATAATGATTCCAATCCTGACCATAGACTTTAATGGTTGAGGAAAATAATACTGAAAGAATCAGGAATCTCAATAAATATACTATCAAAATATTTTTGTTATTTTCTGTTTGACTATTTATCGAATTGTTTTTTAGATTATGGGTGCAAAATTGTGTGCTGTGGATTTTAAACTCGACATACTTCGTGAATTCGCAGCTATATTTTATTAGCATATTGTTCAAAATTAAACGGGTGACCATGTCTATGTAATTTGTTGTAAATATAAAAAAAATAAAGCGAGAAATGAAAAATGGCCAGATTCGATTATCCACCATACAATTATCCTGTGAAACTTTATTTTTTCAGCAAAATTCATTTGGCAACAATATTTTATCTGGTATCAGACTGTTTTAAAAATCAGTGTAAATCAGTAAAATCAGTGGTATCCCCCGAAATAAATCTGGGCTGGCTGTGTTCTATTTTTTGTTTGCAGCTTCAGTTGCGCTATGATATTTATAAAGAATCGAAATTGTTAATAAACAATTGAAATTTAGGACTGTCCAAAAGGGTGAAAAATGCTGAAAATGATTACTTTTGTTGGTCAAATTTTAAGCAAATATTAATAAGAAAAAATAATGAGCGATTTACCAAACGGAAATTCAAATAATGGCGATTATTCAGCCAATAACATACAAGTATTAGAAGGCTTAGAGGCAGTAAGAAAACGCCCGGCCATGTACATTGGCGATGTAAGTGTAAAAGGCTTGCACCATCTGGTTTACGAAGTAATAGACAATTCCATCGATGAATCACTTGCAGGCTACTGCGATCACATAAAAGTATTTATCAATAAAGACAACTCGATAACAGTAACCGATAATGGCAGGGGAATCCCTACCGATATGCACGAAAAAGAAGGCAGGTCGGCACTCGAAGTTGTTATGACAGTGCTCCATGCAGGAGGAAAATTCGACAAAGACAGCTATAAAGTTTCCGGTGGTTTACACGGCGTTGGGGTTTCGTGTGTGAATGCTCTTTCGTCAACCCTAAAAGCCGAAATACATCGCGATGGTAAAATTCAGGTCCAGGAGTACGAAATTGGCAAACCGAAAGAAGATGTACGGGTGGTAGGCGAGACAAATGATACGGGAACCATCATTACATTTATGCCTGATAGTTCGATTTTTATTGTTTCGGAATATAATTACGAGATACTTTCGTCGCGGGTACGCGAACTGTCATACCTCAACAAAGGAATTAAATTAGAGATAACCGATTTTCGCGAATGTGACGAAGAAGGAAATTGCAGGCACGATGAGTTTTACTCAGCCGAAGGATTAAAGGAATTTGTTGAATATTTAGATGCTACACGCTTAAAACTCATCCAGGATGTTATCCATGTTACATCTGAGAAAAATGATGTCCCTGTCGAGATTGCCCTTCAGTACAACACCTCTTTTTCCGAAAACATTCATTCTTACGTTAACAATATCAACACCATAGAAGGGGGCACACATTTAACAGGTTTCAGGCGTGGGCTTACACGTACATTAAAATCTTATGCCGAAAAATCGGGCATGTTAACCAAACTAAAATTCGATATTAGTGGCGATGATTTTCGCGAAGGCCTTACTGCCATTATATCTGTTAAAGTACAGGAGCCTCAATTTGAAGGGCAAACAAAAACTAAATTGGGCAACTCCGATATTAGCTTAGTTGTTGACCAGGCAGTGAGTTCTATGCTTACAAACTACTTAGAAGAAAACCCAAAAGATGCCAGGACAATTGTACAAAAGGTTATACTTGCTGCCACAGCACGCCATGCCGCCCGAAAAGCCCGTGAGTTGGTGCAACGAAAAAATGTGTTAAGCGGGGCAGGTCTTCCCGGTAAACTTTCCGATTGTTCCGACCGCGATCCTGAAAAATGCGAAGTATATCTTGTGGAGGGCGATTCTGCCGGTGGTACAGCAAAACAAGGCCGTGATCGTAAATTTCAGGCCATTATGCCATTGCGTGGAAAAATACTGAACGTAGAAAAAGCCATGCAGCATAAGATATTCGAAAACGAAGAAATCAAGAATATTTTCACTGCACTTGGAGTAACCATTGGTACCGAGGAAGATAGCAAAGCATTGAACCTTACAAAGTTGCGTTATCATAAAGTGATAATTATGACGGATGCCGATGTTGACGGTAGCCACATTACTACCCTGATTATGACTTTCTTTTTCCGTTTTATGAAAGAGGTAATTGAACACGGCTATCTGTATATTGCTACCCCACCATTTTACTTAGTTAAAAAAGGTAAAGCACAACGGTATTGCTGGACAGAAGAAGAACGTCTTGCGGCTATCGAAGATATGGGCAAAGGCAAAGAATCCGGCCTGCACATTCAGCGCTATAAGGGTTTGGGCGAGATGAACGCAGAGCAACTTTGGGATACAACTATGAATCCCGATCAGCGAACCCTCCGCCAGGTTACCATCGACAGTGCTGCCGAAGCCGACAGGATTTTCTCTATGCTCATGGGCGACGAAGTGCCACCAAGACGCGAGTTTATTGAGCAACATGCCAAGTATGCCAATATCGACGTGTAAGTAGAAAGGCGAAAGTTTAAAGGCAAAAGCAGGAAGTAGAAAGGTGTAAGTGAAAAGGCGAAAGGCGAAAGTGAAAAGGCTAAAGGGCGAAAGTGAAAAGGCGAAAGTTTAAAGGCAAAAGTAGGAAGTTGAAAGGTGTAAGTGAAAAGGAAGCAGAGAGACAAAACCCTGAACCGATAACTCTAACCTCATTAATTCATAATCTTATTTAGTCTCTGCAAGAAAACGCCAATAACTGCGTTATGCTCATCTTTAAACTCAGTCATTTACAAAAGTAAACTCCTGAGTTTAAAGATTTCACAAGCCTTGTTCTTGACGCTTTCTTATCAGAGACT
>JAYENH010000369.1:0-3249 GCA_034721995.1 Bacteroidota bacterium | reverse complement strand
TGATAAGTTGAAGGGTTGAAATGGTCATTCATAGTCATTTAGTTGTCAGAGATAGTCAAAAAGTTGTCAAAAATGGTCAAACAACGGTCAAATAAAGTCAGATGTTGAAAAGTTGAAGGGTTGAATTCTAAACACAGCTAAAGTTTTACTTTTCAATAATTTCCCAGTGTCCGCCTTTTGCGGGGCCGATACGTTTTATTTTATCCTCAGCTTTAAGTTTTTCAATGTCACGAGAAACCGTCATTCTCGTTACTCCCAATATTTTACATAGTTGATCATAGGAAACTTTAGGATTGATTTCCATCTCGTTTATAATTAAAACCAACCTGCTTTCAGTAACATTTTCAGTAACATTTTCAGTAACATTTTCATTTGAATGCATTGTTATCCAAAATGCATCAGTAAAATGAAAGTTTACTTCATTGCCATTAGCACTACAGGCATCTCTAACTCTTTTTATGCCTGTTCCTGCTTTTTCCATAAAATCGGTTCTTGCCAATAAATCAACCAGCAGCCTGTTTCTCGCTTCACTTCGTTTTCCAAAGTCACTTTCAGGAAAAAGAAGTTCTCCCTTATTGTTTATAATGATACTCCTTTTCAGTTTTTCTATGGCAATGGTATCACCCAGAAAATAATCAAAATGAATAATTGCGTTAACAATTGCTTCCCTGTAAGCTTCAATTGGATATTCAGGGAACTCTTTTCTTTTGATATCCTTTATTTCATATCGAACAGGTATCAATTCTCTAAGATAGTTTATGGCAAACTCTATATTGCCAATGATTCCCCTGTCAACAACCTTTTTATCAAGGATTTCTACACGCTTGTCATCATTAAAATAGATACACCTGATTTTCGAGCTGATAACATATTTGTAAGGTTCTTTCGCAAAATATAATGTACCGGCGTTGGTAAAACCATCATCAGTCAGGACACGAAGGTTTCTCAAAATTTCTTCTTTAGGCAGATTGAAAGAGATTCCAGCTCTCTTCAGGTAGTAGGAAAATTTTTCATCATCAAAGTCATTCCAGTTAAAATTAGCACAAATTTGTTCGTCAAACCTGACTTTTCCAGATTTTATCGCAAGGGATAATATTTCATTCCTGGTCATTTTCTGGGAATTGGCTCCCATGCGCATGAAGAAGCCACTTGAACATGAATAGGGTTTGTTTTTGCCTTCGGGAACTTCGACAGCCAATGAACTACCTTTTTCAACCAGTTTAATGATTATTGATGGATCACAATTGTAAGCAATATCCTGAATTTGTGATTTTAACCTGTTCGAAATTTCAAGCCCTTTGAGCTTTCCCTTATCTGTTATGCCCAAATAAATTACACCACCGGAGGCATTGGCAAAAGCAACAATTTCTTTATTGAAGCTTTTATCAAATGACTCTTTGAATTCGATAAATTGCCCTTCACCTAATTCGGTAACTTTATCCAAATTATGTAAGTTTTTGTATTGCATTGTTGGTTATTGGAACACAGCCTGCCCCGAAAATTCGGGGGATGACCACAGTACGCTTCGCTACGTGGCAAGGACGGATTGAACGGGTTTACACGGATTTTTATCAGTGAGTATCCGTAACATCTGTGTCACCCCAGTTGAATATAAATTCTACGGGGTAAATCTGTGTTCCATTATTCACTCCACACAGTACGTTTAATATAATACTGTATAAGAGATTATTATCCTTACTACCTTATCGCTAACATTTGGCATCGAATAATCATAAACTGGTCGCAGCGTGCGATCCTTACCTCGCTTTTGACTTTCGAGTACAAGCAAAGCCTGCATTATTCTTTCAGGGTTCAAGCCAACCATCATCACAGATGCTTCTTCCATGGCTTCGGGCCTTTCGTGTATTGGAACACGGATGAGACGGATTGAACGGATTTAACGAATTGCACCTGCGGTGCTATTGTATTGGAAATACTAATTCGTGAAATCTGCGTAATTCGGTGATGATGTTTTTTTCCTTTTTTGTCACCCCCGATACACTTCTATACAGGGTAGGCGAATTGAATGAATTAAATCAAAAAATAGTTTATCATCGAATTGAACAGATTAAACAGATTAGCACCTACGGTGCTGAAAATAACAAAAAATAGTTTATCACCGAATTGAACAGATTTAACAGATTAGCACCTGCGGTGCTATTGTATTGGAAATACTAATTCGTGAAATCTGCGTAATTTGGTGATGACACGGATTGAACGGGTTTACACGGATTTTTATCAGTGAGTATCCGTTTCATCTGTGTAATCTGTGTTCCATTATTCACTCCACACAGTTCGTTTTATATAATCGGTATAAGATATTATTATACGCACAACCTTGTCACTTACATTTGGCATAGAATAATCATAAACTGGTCGCAGCGTGCGATCCTTACCTCGCTTTTGACTTTCGAGTACAAGCAAACCCTGCATTATTCTTTCAGGGTTCATGCCGGCCATCATCACAGATGCTTCTTCCATTGCTTCAAGGTGATAAGTTGAAGGGTTGAAATGGTCATTCATAGTCATTTAGTTGTCAGAGATAGTCAAAAAGTTGTCAAAAATGGTCAAACAACGGTCAAATAAAGTCGGATGTTGAACAGTTGAAGGGTTGAATTCTAAACACAGCTAAAATATTACTTATCAATTATTTCCCAGTGTCCGCCTTTTGCGGGGCCGATACGTTTTATTTTATCCTCAGCTTTAAGTTTTTCAATGTCACGAATTATTGTCCGTCTGGTGATTTTAAAAACCGCTGCAAGTTGATTAATTGTTATTGTGTTATTTTGATTAATTTGACGAAGGATTAAAACATGTCTGTTTTCAGTGACATTTTCAGTGACATTTTCAGTGACATTTTCAGTGACATTTTCAACAATCTTTTTAGTCCCGTTTGTAATAGTTCCTTTATATAAAGTGATCATAAAACCGTCTCCCAATTCCTCGTAAAAGGGATCTGGTCTTCCTGCCCCCTGAAGGTCTTGTTTGATTTTATCTATGCCTCGTCCCCAAGCTTCAATATAGCCTGCTTTAAAGAAAATATCTGCTATATGCCGGTTTCTGGGAATAGAAGGGTGCTTCTGCATCAATTTATCAATGGTGATTGTATCCGGCAATTTACCTGGATTCCAAAGAATAAGTTTATCATCATAGACACTTAGTTGGATATGAACTCCAGTATAGTCTTTGTGTATTATGGCATTTAAAACAGCTTCCCGTAAAGCTTCCTCTGGAAACTCTAATTCTTCA
>JAYENH010000368.1:0-3251 GCA_034721995.1 Bacteroidota bacterium | reverse complement strand
GGTTGCGCTTTGCTTTACCCTGTGCTGTTACTTTGCAGGCTTTCAGCCCTTTAAATACAAAACGCAATTAAAGCTCTGAAAGAGCGAAATGTGATAGCACAGGGTGGAGCGCAGCGAAACCCTGTGATACAGACCGAAACAACGAACAGAACCCTGAAAGGGTGACACAACTATACGGATATTAATTTTGGCATTTTTTTTCCCGTCGGGCTTTCAGCCCTTTTATTTTTACTTTGTCATGTTTTACACAGGGTTGCGCTTTGCTTTACCCTGTGCTGTTACTTTGCAGGCTTTCAGCCCTTTAAATACAAAACGCAATTAAAGCTCTGAAAGAGCGAAATGTGATAGCACAGGGTGGAGCGCAGCGAAACCCTGTGACACAGATCGAAACAACGAACAGAACCCTGAAAGGGTGACACAACTAAACGGACATTAATTTTGGTTTTTTTTTACCTGTCGGGCTTTGCCTGTCTCGCCAAAGACGACGGATGGATTAATAAAAGTATCAAAGCAACCATATTCCCCACAGCATTAAAATAAGATTTAGCCATTGTCTTCTTATATTCCTGATGTGCTTTTTTATGGTATATTTGACCTTACTTGATTTAAAATTAATTTATTCGATGTCGCAACTGAAAATATTACGGGCCTCGGCAGGGTCGGGAAAAACATACCGGATTACACGTGAGTATATTCAGCTTCTTTTTAAAGATAAAATGAATTACAGGCACATCCTTGCTGTAACTTTTACTAACAAAGCTACCGAGGAAATGAAATCGCGCATCCTTAGGGAACTGCAAAAACTTGCCACAGGAAATAGTTCGTCGTATCTTAATTTTATTATGGAGGAGTTTAAATTGACACCGGATGAAATTAAAAAACGTGCCGATGTATTGCTTAAACTTATACTGCATGATTATTCACGTTTTTCGATAGAAACCATCGACAGTTTTTTTCAACGCATTATCCGATCATTTATAAGGGAGTTGGGAATATTTTCGTCGTTTACTATTGAACTGGACCAAAGCCGAATGTTGCAACTTGGTGCCGATGAGCTATTAGAAGATATTGAAGAGAACCCCGGCCTGAAAAAATGGCTGTTGCAATTTACCGAAGAAAAAATAAAGAATGGCTTAAGCTGGCGGATAGGCTCCAATATCGAGAATTTAGGAAAAGAAATATTTAAGGAAGAATACAGATATTTCGAATCGTCGATTTCTGAGCTATTATCCGACAAAGGATTTCTTAACAAATACCTTAAAAAACTTAGTTCGATTATTACTAATGCTGAAAAGGATTATGCAGTTTTTGGCAAGAAGGCTGTTGAGATAATTGAAAATCATAATCTTGAAATTGACGATTTTAGTTATAGGGAAGGAGGGGTTGCCGGTTTTCTTGCAAAAATCAGGAATGAATTTAAAGAGCCGGGATCAAGGGTAATGAAAGCCCTCGATGATGTTGAGGCCTGGTACAAAAAATCATCAACAAAAAAACAGGAAATTACCAGAGCTTTCGATGCCGGATTAGACAGGATATTGAGCGATGCAGTCAATTATTATGAGCAGAATATAAATGCTTATTCTACTGCAGCAAGTATCCGGGAGAATATCTATATGCTTGGGATACTCAACGATTTGAGTGTTAAAATACGACAATATGCCCAAGAGAAAAATTTGTTTATGTTGGTTGATTCAGCAAAATTGCTAAACATAATTATTGCCAACAGCGATGCCCCATTTGTGTACGAAAAGATTGGCAGTTATTTTAAGCATTTTATGATTGATGAATTTCAGGATACTTCTGGAATGCAGTGGGATAATTTCAGGCCATTGGTGTCGAACAGCCTTGCCGAAAACAATACCAGCCTTGTTGTGGGCGATGTAAAGCAATCGATTTACCGCTGGCGGAGTGGCGATTGGAAATTGTTGGCACATTATATTGAGAATGATTTTTTGGCACATGGCACAGCGAAGGAAAGTTTTGAGAATAACTGGCGCAGTTGCCCGAATATTGTGGATTTCAACAATAGCCTTTTTATGGGCGCATCGCAAACGCTACAGGACGATTTCAGCAATTCGCTCGACAGTGTTGGTTTTTCTTCAGATGATGAAAATATCAGAAATGAAATTGTCGATGCTTATGCCGATGCCGTGCAATTAAGTCCCGGTAATAATCAGAAAGGGAAAAAAGGCAGTGGAAAAATAACATGCCGGTTTTTCAAAGATGACGATTGGGAAGAGCAAGGCATGAAAGCCCTTGTCGAAAATATTGAGGTTTTGCAGGAAAAGGGTTATGCGGCAGGCGATATGGCAATATTGGTGCGTACATCGAAAGACGGGAAAAAAGTTGCGAATTATTTATTCGAGCGCAAAAATTCGGATCTTGCCATACCCGGATGTAACTACAATTTTATTTCTGATGAATCGCTGTTTGTGAAAAGTTCGTTAGCGGTAGCATTGATTGTTGCAGTTTTAAAACATCTTGTTAATCCAAACGAAGACCTTTACCGGGCACAGATATGCCATTATTCCGAAGTACTTAAAAGTGCAAAATCGAAAAACGAGCAGACAGGGTTTCCACTTTTGAATTCTTATTCTTCGGATGAAAACTTAAATGCTTTTTTCAAAGAGATTCCGCTAATTAGAAATTTATCGTTGTTTGGGATTACCGAAACTGTTATCAGGATTTTTAAATTAAATCAGGTAAAAACCAATTTGCCATATTTGTTTGCATTTCAGGATATGGTTTTTGATTTTATGCATAAAGAAATATCAGGTATTAGGACTTTTATTGATTGGTGGGAAGAACAGGGTGTGAAAAAGTCGGTTTCGCTCGATCAGGAGCAGGACGCTATTCGATTGCTTACAATACATAAATCTAAAGGGCTTGAGTTTAAAGTTGTGTTTGTGCCTTTTTGCAACTGGGATTTAGATTCGGGTGCAAGCAAAGGAAATATTTTATGGTGCAAACCACAGCATAAGCCTTTTAACGAGCTTCCGATTGTTCCGGTAAAATATTCATCTAAATTAGAAAAATCGTTTTTCACAAAAGAGTATTACAACGAAAAACTACATTCATATATTGATAATATAAATCTTTTATATGTAGCTTTTACGCGTGCCAAAGAAGTGCTTGTGAGCTACTCGCAATTTTCCGACAAGAAAAAACTGAACAAGATTTCGGGGCTTATTTATAATACTATTGCAGGGGATAATTCAGGAATTTTATCATCAGAAAAAAAGCAACTTATT
>JAYENH010000367.1:0-3256 GCA_034721995.1 Bacteroidota bacterium | reverse complement strand
AGGGTCGGTAGTTAATAGCAAACATAACCTCTCAACTTCCGGAAAAGGGACTATCAAATCATCATCTGAAACACAGATTTGTATTTTCTGTCACAGTAGCCATAATACATCTAATGAAGGACCTTTGTGGAATCATGAAACCACCAAACCGGGCAAATTTATAACATATGACAGGGCAACGATGGATTCAAAGGCTGAGCAACCGAGCGGGTCAACCAAATTGTGTTTATCCTGTCATGATGGAACAATCGCCGTAGGTGCAATTAAAGGATTATCTTCTTCTATACCGATGCGTGCAGTTGGATCGGACGGAGAGATTCCAAGTAGCAAAAAAAGCAATTTAGGTACTAATTTAAGTGGAACCCATCCGGTTTCAATAAAGTTTGAACAATCAATGGCATTAGCCGATGATCATCTTCGATGGCCGCCACATGACCCTGAGAATGAAGTTGGTCTTGATGCCGATGGTTATGTTCAATGTACTGCTTGCCATGACCCTCACGATGATTCCAAAAGTCACAAGTATCCATTTTGGAAGAAAGCAAGTTTTGATGAAGTTTGTAATGTTTGTCATAAATATTAAGAAGGTTAAATGAAGAAGCTAATTTACATATTTATACTAATATTAAGTATTGGTACTGTGGCATATAGCCATGTTGACAATAATTTGCTAACAGAGGGATGCGGTTCTTGTCATGTTGGTCATGGAATGGATTCAGAACCGATGCTTGAAAAATCTGAAGAAGAGTTTTGCTATCAATGTCATGGGGCAGGAGACAAACGATCTGAAATGGTTTCTAAGGGTAAACTGGCTTCATCGGTTAATTTAACTAATATTGAAGCGGAATTTGATAAGCTTTATAGACATCCTGTAAAAGAAGGGTTTGGATATTCTCCAACAGAGAAATTACCTTCATTTAGTGGAGCACCTTCAACTCATGCAGAATGTGTGGATTGCCACAATCCGCATCAGAGAATAAATAAAAGCGGCAAGCAAGTTTATGAAGTTTCAGGATATAGTTTGTCAGGGCAGTATCTTGAAAAATCAGTATATGAATATGAAATCTGTTTTAAATGCCATATAGATATTTTGAATATTTCTAACGATAGCAAGAATAGTTTCAAGGAATTTTCATTAAGCACAGTATCTCAACATCCAGTTACCAGACCATCGATTAAGTCAGGGAAAATTGTTAGCTTAAATAAATCACTTGGAGCCAGCAATACTATGAAATGTTCTGATTGCCACCGAAGTGATGATCCTAATGGTCCAAAAGGTCCTCATGGATCCAATTACCGTTTCCTATTAAGTGGGAATTATGAAATTGATCCCTTTACCGATGAAAGTCCGATGGCTTATGAGTTTTGCTATTCCTGCCATGACCGTTCAAGTCTTCTATCTAATGAAAGCTTCCCCTATCACCGCCAACATATTATCGGAAATATGCTTAATAATGTAAAAGGAACCTCATGTTACACTTGTCATGCGTCGCATAGCTCACAGCGAAACGATCATTTAATTGATTTTAATAAAGAAGCGGTCACAATAGAGAAAAAAACAAGAAAGCTTATGTATATAAAAACCGGAATAGGCAATGGTGAGTGTTACTTATCTTGCCACGGTCATGAACATAGTCCGGCTAAATATTAAAGATAGTTTGATGAATACAAAATTGCACACATTATTTAAAGTTATAATTTTTCTCTTCATCACAGTTGGAGGGACATTGGCTTTTAATATTTCTCATATTGGTTCAATAGAAGATAATCTTTTTGCGCCAACTTCGATGACAATTACTCAGGACAAGATTGCTGTTTTGGAACCATTTTCAAAAGAGATAAAAATATTTTCATCCGATGGACTAATAAGTCATAAGATTAATTTCAGCGGACATGCTCATGGGCTAACTGTTTTTAACGACTATTATTTTTTCTGTGATATTGATGACAAAAAAATTATTGCAATTAATTCAACAACTTCTGAACAGTTAGATTTATTTGAAAACAAATTTGTATTTGATAATCCGGTTGACATCAATGTTTGTAAGGGTCAATTAACAATTATGGATGCCGGATTGAGTGCCATATATCAATTTGACGAACATTTCAATGTTACCAGAAAGATACCAATAAGAAACAGCCGGGATGAACAAGTTCACGCAGTTGCATCATTTGCTTATAATAAAAATAATTCCACTTATATAATATTCGACCAAGTAAAATCATCAGTAATGATTATTGATGAAACAGGAAAATTTCTGACAGAGTTTGGCTCTTATGGTAGTCAACTTGGGGAAATAACCCGTGGCGGAGATATTCTTCTTACACCTGACAACCTTATTGTTATTACAGACCGCTACCAGAATCGTGTTTTGACATATAATGTGGACGGAAAATTTGAAGGATATTT
This sequence comes from Bacteroidota bacterium, assembly GCA_034721995.1. GTDB lineage: Bacteria > Bacteroidota > Bacteroidia > Bacteroidales > M50B96 > JAIOYV01. Next base: position 846 of record JAYENH010000367.1, on the reverse strand, counting down.
TGATTTGAGTGCAACGAGTAACAATGCTGTTAATATTCCTTCTGGAATGGCTCTTGATAATAACGGGCTTCTTTTTGTAGCCTCCACAGAAGGAGCAAATATTCAAATATTCCAGATTGCTACTTCAATTGGCGAGGCTGAGTCAATTTTGGCTGAACTTATGTATCCAAATTTGAATGATACTGTTTCTATTGAAAATGTAAAAATGATTGTCAGTTCTGAGTTAAAAGAAAAAGACGATAAATTTATCGGGTTCGATTTTGAACTTTATAAAAATGAAACTATGGAACAGCCTCTTTTAAAAATTGAAAAAATAGAACCTATTATAACTCAAGACTCTGTTACAAATTTCATGATATACGTGGGTGAATGGATGCTAAGTGAAAAACTTGAGTCTGACAAAATGTATAATTGGCGTTCAAGAATTAGGTTTGCCGATTCTACTTCTCAATGGTCAGAGTTTAGCACTTTCAAAACAAGTTCTCTTCCAATAGAATATAGCTTGAGTCAAAATTATCCTAATCCGTTTAATCCAACTACAAATATTGCATTTTCAATTCCTGAACAAACTCATGTAAAACTTGAGATATTCAATATTATAGGACAAAGAATTAGCAGTTTGGTCGATGTTGAACTTACCGCCGGCAATCATGAAATAAAATGGGATGGCACAAATGAAAACGGCAGAGCAGTGGCAACCGGATTATATTTCTACCGATTATCAACTGAAAATTTCATACAGTCCAAAAAAATGGTAATGGTAAAGTGATGGTGAAAATATGAGAGCAATAAATTTATTAGTTGTATTTTTGTTCATAATTGTTACATCGGTTAATACAGCTGATG
>JAYENH010000366.1:0-3263 GCA_034721995.1 Bacteroidota bacterium | reverse complement strand
CATCACACTCGATTGCGATTTAATTATTTCCTCTACAAACAATGACTTATCGACAAAATAATTATCATTTTCGATAATATCTTTAAAATCAGAATGTCCAAGGTTTAGTTCTTTCATTATTAGATTTATTAAATACGTTAATCTTTTTTTACTCCCCTTTGAATAAACACATTACAAGTTCTGCCAATCAATCACACTACAGCAATAACATAAGGCTCTTTACCGGCAAAAACTATTGGTACTTTTACAATATTATCTAATGCGATTTTGTTTTCAAACAGCTCGTTGCAATATTTATTTTTGTCTATTTGCAGACCTGCCGCTTCTATTGCCCGGTTTATACGTTTTGTAAATTCCCCGTTACTTTCTTTTTCCTTCTGATTTTCGATTTGTTTTATTTCTATTACAACCCCGTTTTTCGACTTATCGTGAGGTACAAGCATAATATCGTAGCGGCCCTGTCCACTTTCGCGGTTCGATTTTATCATGTAGTCGTCGCCTATAATTGCAAGCAGTCCAAGTATGTATGATTGATAAACGTACTCGTGGTTTTTTGCTGTATCGTAATAGCTAAAGGTATCGCCCATTATTTGCTTGAAGCCGGTTTCGAAATCAGATATTTGATTGTTTATAAGATTGTTTGCTGTATCAATCAACAATGTGTTCCGCAATTTAACATCTACCTTTAACCATTCTATTATTGTATCCTGAAAGATTGTTTTCACTTCATAATTAGGAATACGAAGTTCATAACTTTTTCTTGATATTTGATTATAATTTGAAAGGTATCCACTGTAAGTTAATAGAGTCCACAACAGCTCTTTATTGTTATCAATATCAGGAAAAACAAAGTTTTCTTCAAGGTCTTTTATTATTGTTTCGTTGTTGATGAGTTTCAATATATCCTGCCTGATGTAATTTGCTTCTTTCTTTCTTATTTCATGTTTTATCAATTCGTTTGAACTGGTGTTGCTCCAATAAGCTTTTAACCCATCCTCAATTTCCGACACATAGCATAATATTGACCAGGGGTTATAAATGCTTTCCCAACTGCCAAATTTATAACCATCGTACCATTTTTTTATTTGTGTGAACCCTGTGGTAACTTTAAAATCTGATAATATTTGTTTTACTTCCGGTTCGGTAAACCCAAACTTATCAGAGAATTTTTGATTAGTAATTGAATAGACACTTATGTTATTTAATCCTGAGAAAATACTTTCTTTTGACACCCTCAATATTCCGGTTATTACTCCTTTGTATAGATTAGAATTGTCTTTAAATGCACCACTTAACAGGTTGCGCATGAAAGGTGTTACTTCATCGTAAAACTTTCCATAACCCGCCTGGATTGGTGTGTCGTATTCATCGATTAATATTACAACTTTTTTGTTGTGGTATCTGTATAAAAATTCGCTTAGTAATTCTAAACTTACTGCAAAATCAACTTCATCGGCTTTTTTGTTAAGTATTTCGATAAAATAGTTTTTCTCGTGAGATTTAAGGTTGTCGTTTTTTAATAAGTAATCATGTTGCGAAAATAAAAATACAATTTCTCTAATAATGTATTTGTACGTGTTATTCCAGGTATTGGCTTTTGCATCCTTGAATGACAAAGATATCACTGGATATTCCCCGCAATGTTTTTTTATATCATTTCCGGTTTGCCAAACTTTAAGATCTGTGAAAAGTTTTTTATTGTCTGTTTCGCTTTTATCAAAGAAATATTTCAGCATCGACAAATTCACTGTTTTCCCAAAGCGGCGCGGACGGGGCAACAACATCACACTCGATTGCGATTTAATTATTTCCTCTACAAACAATGACTTATCGACAAAATAATTATCATTTTCGATAATATCTTTAAAATCAGAATGTCCAAGGTTTAGTTCTTTCATTATTAGATTTTTTTTGAACTAATTAAGTAAACTACAAATTTACAACAAATTCTTTTGGCATAACTCGGAATTAGTCCTTTGTTGTTTCTGCAAATATCGTATCTGCCATTTCCAAAAACCTTCATCAGGTAATAAAATGTCTTTTTCAAAACAGTATCGGCAAACCATCGGAAGAAGGGATTTATAATGATGGACAAGCTGCCCTGAAATTTGCAGGTAATTCATATAATTCAATCGAAAAAATCACCTAAACGGCTCTTGTTTTTCCCTACTGCATCAGTTGCTTGTCTTATTGCAAATGATAATGGTTTTTTTACTTTCTGAGGCTTTGTTGTTACATATCTGGCTTTCAGCTATTTTTTTCACATATTTTCATAACTTTGATGATCTGGTAAACATAGATTTAAGAAAAAAACGTATTTCCGTGCAACCTTTTTCAATATTGTTGTCTACACAATACGGATTGATATGACAGACCTGGAAGTATTAATAAAAGGGGTAATGAAGCGACAGCGTAAAGCTCAGAAAGAGCTTTACAAACGCTATGCCCCCCTTATGCGGGCAATTTGCATGAGATATACTCATAACTTTGCTGATGCTGAGGATATTGTACAAGAAGGTTTTATTAAGATTTTTACTAAGATTGACCAGTTTTCGGGTACTGGAAATTTTGAAGGATGGATGAAAAAGATATTTATAAATACAACAATAAATCAATTAAAGAAGAACAGGAACATTCTTTTTCATTACGACATTAATGAAATTCGGAGCGATACTGATGACATAAACCCATCGCACGAAGATTATTTTTCGACCAAAACAAATATTGTTGATGTCGATTTTTCGGAAGAAGAAATTTTAAAGATAATAAATAAATTACCCGACGGATACCGGCTTGTTTTTAACCTTTTTGCAGTTGAAGAAATGAGCCACAAAGAAATTGCGACGATGCTCAGTATTTCGATTTCGACCTCGAAGACACAATTGTTTAGGGCGCGAAAAACAATTCAGAAGGATTTAATCGAATTGGCCGAACTAAAAGTTGAACACAGAAAGAAACAAGAAAAAAAACAGCAGAAAAATTCACAGCTTCGGTTAATTGTGTAATGATTACTGCTTTAGCGACTAAGAGAAATAAAAATGGCAAATGAATTAAAATATATCGACGAGCTTGTCAGGAAAAAAATGACAGGTCATGCTGTTGAATCAACCGTAGATAATTTTGCGGTCATTCAACGTGCAGCTTTTTGGAGGAATTTTTTCACCTTCCGATTTTTAAGCCTTAATGCTTATTATGCCGGGGCAGTTGTATTGCTTGGCATCTTTAGCCTGGGCTATTTTTCGGCATCGGACCAAATTGCCGGA
>JAYENH010000365.1:0-3269 GCA_034721995.1 Bacteroidota bacterium | reverse complement strand
TTATTTTGGGACACTGGCGCACGGGAACGACCTTTCTACATAATCTACTTCACCTCGATAAGCGTTATGGGTATTTAAGCAATTACCAAACTTTTGTTTTTACAGTTGCTTTATTGAGTAAAAAGGATATCCGATCAGGATTTATACGACAGAAAAAAAGCGGATAGGATTGCAGGTAAAGAGCAAAATATTTTGTCGAGCGGAAGGCCTTGGAGACAAAAAGAGTGGGAGCTTAATTCTTATGGGCAAAAAATTCTATTCGACACACTTAAAACCCCTTTCTCCTCGCCCGAAGAAGAAATCCTTGGCATTATTTCGATAAGCCGCGATATGACGGCCATAAAACAAGCCGAAGACCAAATTGTAAAGCTTTCTCATGCTGTTGAGCAAAGCCCTGTTTCTATTGTTATTACCGACACTTCGGGGAATGTTGAATATGTTAACCCAATGTTTTCGGAAGTTACCGGATACTCGCGCGAACATATAGATGGTAAAAACCTGCGTATTTTAAAATCGGGGAAAGTTGATACCGAAACATATAAGTCGATGTGGGGAACTATTACGGTAGGACGTAACTGGAATGGGGTTTTCTACAATAAAAAACGTAATGGTGAGCTGTATTGGGATTACACAAATATTAGTCCTATATTCGATAAAGACGGAAAAATATTACACTTCCTTGCTACAAAAGAGGACATTACAATACGTAAAAAACAAGAGCAGGAATTACTATCAGCAAAAATTACTGCTGAAAATGCAAACCGTACAAAAAGTGATTTCCTTGCTAAAATGTCTCATGAAATACGTACACCAATGCACGGTATTATTGGGATAACAGATATTTTGTTAGAAACAGAAGTTGAGCACGAACAGTCGAAATTCCTTAAGGTTATTAAATCATCAGCAAATAATTTGATGTCTCTAATTAACGATATTTTTGATTTCTCACGAATGGAGTCAGAAAAAATCGAACTGGAGATTGTGCCGTTTAAACTTTCTGAAACAATTGAAGAGGTTGCAGGCTTTATGACTGAAAAGTTAGAAGCTAAAAAACTTAAACTTATCACCAACATTGACAGCTCAGTTCCTGAGTATTTTAATGGAGATCAGGTTCGCCTGCGCCAAATAATCCTTAACCTTACAAACAATGCAATAAAATTCACTAATTCGGGCGAAATAAATATTTCAACCAAATTATTAAGTAAAGAAAATGGAAAAGCAAAAGTTCAGGTTTCGGTAAAAGATACCGGAATAGGAATATCAGAGGTTGGCAAACAAAAGCTCTTCCAATCATTTATTCAAGTAGACGACAGCAACTCCCGCGAATATGGAGGTACAGGGCTTGGGCTTGTAATTTCGAAAAAGCTTGTTGAACTAATGGATGGCGAAATTATGGTTGATAGTGAACTTGGTAAAGGCTCAATATTCTCTTTTGCCGTCTGGCTCGAATTATCGGAAGACAAAATTCCTGACAAAGAGACAGACAAACTACACCTTAACAACCTCAACATCCTTCTTGTTGATGATAAAAAACGTACATGCGACAGTTTTAAACAATACTTCGGAAAATGGAAATGCAGTTACGATTTTGCATCAAATGCACAGGAAGCATTTGGTAAAATGCACAAACAGGTAGGCACAAACCGCATGTTTAACCTCGTTATTGTTAGTAGCAAATTAGACGATTCTGATGCAATGATTTTTGCAAATACGCTTACCGGCGATAAATTCCTGAGAAACACAAAAATGCTGCTTCTTGCCGAAGATAACCTCAACTTAAGCAAAGAAGAAATAGTGAAATATGGCTACTACAGTGTTCTTAAAAGCCCATTTAAAATTATTGAATTACAGGAAATACTTGTAAAAATCAGTTCGCTTTTCAAAAATAAGGCAGAGAATAATTATGGAGAATCTAATGCAAAGGAAAACCTTATTAAAAAACGGATACTTCTGGTAGAAGACAATATGATAAACCAAAAAGTAGCCAGCGTAAACCTCGATAAACTTAAAATGTACTACGAAGTAGCCGATAATGGGAAAATTGCTGTAGAAAAATACAACGAGCAGAGTTTCGATATTGTACTTATGGATATTCAAATGCCCATAATGGACGGCTTTGAAGCTACTCGGATAATACGTGAAACAGAAAACGAAAAAGGCCTGAAACCAGCAATAATCATTGCATTAACAGCAAACGCTTTGCGTGGCGACCGCGAAAGATACCTACAGGCAGGTATGGACGAATACCTTAGTAAACCATTCAGCCCCGAAGATTTAACCGATGTTTTAAAGAAGTTTAGTTAAGATTTGCTTGTGTTTTGGATATTTTGTGATGATTTCTATAGCCGACAATAATTCCTAAAGTATAAATGGTTTCGGGACAAAATTATGGGCATTATGCTTAGTAACTTCCAATAGCAATATGCTACGAAATTTTTGTGTTGCGCTTGCGACAAAAATTATGTAGTATATTGCGTATTACCATTTCTTATTCTTTCAATTCATTGATTTCCCGTTCTTTTAATCCTTTCATTTCCATAATTAAAGTGGTTTCCATTCCTTTGCTAATCATATTTTTAGAAATTTCAATCTTTACTTCAATCTTTCCTTCTTCTTTTGCTGTATCTAAGGAATTTTTGAGGTCTCTGTAATACTATATAAGTCAAAAATGATTCTGTAAAAATATTGAGCCACATTTAGAAATCTCATAAAGCAAAAAGAGTATTGAAAAAAATGTGTTGAAAATTACAAATTAAATCAATAGATTGCACAAAATTTTGTGATAAAAGATTAGCAGCAATAGAATTACAAAAACCCTTGCAATGGATGAAATTAAAAATCTACCGGGTGTTGATAAAGTATTACAATTATCGGAGATTAAAGAGCTGATAAAGCAATACAATGCAGACCTGGTAAAATATTCGATAAGAAAAATTATTAATACGTACCGCGACGAAATATTAGCCGGTAAGCCCTCGCCATCACTCGAAAAAATAGTATCTGAAATACAAAGCTTTACTAAAAAAACCGGAAGTAAGAGTTTACGGCCTGTCATTAATGCTTCCGGCATTATCATTCACACAAATCTAGGAAGGGCGCCTTATGGCGAGCATATTTTAAAAAATGTTTTCGATGTGCTTAAAGGCTATAACAATCTGGAATTTAATTTATGTAAAGGAACACGCGGACAAAGAAACGACCACGCAAGCGAAATACTTAAATTCCTTACCGGTGCCGAAGATGTTGTTATAGTAAATAATAATGCCGCT
>JAYENH010000364.1:0-3274 GCA_034721995.1 Bacteroidota bacterium | reverse complement strand
AGCATTTACGCAAAAAACGCAGGGAAGATAAAATCTCATGTTATTCCTAATATGGCTGATGAACCGGATTATTTTGAACGATTAATAAAATCGGCAAAGGCACACATGCTGAAAGGACAAATTGAGAACACGGAAAAAATAGACTGGTTTGAGAGCATTAAAAAGGAAATTGAGAAACTTCCGGAGCCTAATTACGCAGAGCTGTTAAAGAATTTACCTAAACATTATCAGAAAGAACTACGAACGAATAAAAAGTTACAGGAAGATGTGAAAACACTAATTGAAATAAATAAAATCCCCGTCGATGAACACTTTCCGGCAAAGTTCGAGGATTGCTCGGGAGTTGCGCAAATGGACGAATATCTGACAATTAACAAAGGTAAAAAAGGAATGCTAAAAAGCGCAAAAGCCTTTCTGGCAGAAAATGAAATGACGATACACAAAACGTTTGGAGTTATATGGCAAAAGAATGAAGAATATTATAACGACTTGGAGTTACTGGTAAGCGAGGAGAATTATGAAGGAATAGCCGGTTTCGTCGATGATGAAACTGATGAATTTCGCAAGGAGATTGAATACAAGTTGAAAAGATTTGCCGGTATTGATGAAGTCGACGGGGTGTATTATGCTGAAAATTAGTGTAACACAATTAGAACAATTTAGCAAACTTGAGCGTGGGGCAACTTCATTTGACGGTTCTCCCTTGCTGACAGATGAAAAGTTAATCGAAATATTAACAGCTCCACGCTTAGTTAATCATTATATGCTGTTCGGCTCTGCTTTGCATTCAGCTTTAGAAAATGGAGTGGAGTGCGTACAAGCTAAGGAAGATAATATCATAGTACAAACATCAGGGGACTACCTAAAAAGCGCAAGGGACTATCTTAAAACGCTAAATACAGGTATTCCACTCTTGAGAGAGTACAAGATGCGGAAGGTATATTGCGTTTACAATGATGTTATGCAAGTAACGGGCAAGTGCGACGCATATTATTACGATTATTTAATTGAGTACAAAACAACGGGGCGGTATAATATAGAAAACTATCATACGGGTATGCAGCACGTTTTTTACATGGATATATTCGATTGCAATGCTTGTAGATACATAGTATTTGAACACAATGTAAAGAGCAAGGAGAACGAACACACATTTGAATATAAAACAGGTCATGTAATTGATACATATAGACAAGCGAAGTACGACAAGCAGCGAATTAATAGCTTACTTGAATACGCTTACGATTTTATTTATTATTACAAACTAACCGAACATTTTACACATTGAAAAATGGAGAATTGAAAATGGAAAATGAAAAATTAACCACCGAAGAACTTGAGACTGAAATTAACGAATTGCACACAAGGGCAATTGAGGAAACGACAAAGCTGAGAGATGAACTACAAAAAAGCATTGAAGTTAATAACAAGCTAATTGACGAACTGGCAAAGAAATACAAAGAACTTGACGGAGGGCAAATGCTATGAACATGAATGAGCAATATTTGGACGCCGAATGGATTGAAATTAAGAAGGCATATGATAAAATTGAAAGATTCAACAAGAAACACGCTCGGGAATTTACGCCAAACGGAATTGATGATACTTATGAAATGAGCATGGAACTGTTTGAAGACGCAATAAACGGAAAATTTCCAATTGATGAATTTAAAATGTTAGCGGCTGTTAGCTCTATGCAAGGCGACAAGGATTATATTAAAACAGGCTACAAAGAGCTAAATTATCGTATGTGTGGATTTATGACAAAAGAATACTATGAGAAAGCACTCACCGCCGAGCAGCGTAAAGAATACGGATATACAAAGCCACAAATGAGACGGATATTACAGAGATTGAAGAAAAAGAATATAATCCGCTGCAATATGGTAAACCCAAAAACTAACAGGGAAAAGATAATCTCAATTAATCATACCGAAGAAGAAGTATTAAAACTAATAGAAAGGACTGGATTGTTATGAAGGACATGTATTATATAAAAAAGCACAAACAGGACAGAGAGACCATTGAAAACCTGAAAAGTGAAAATCGTCATCTGAAACTTGAAAACAGTTCATTAGCGAGCTTGGTTCGGAATTTAAATAAAGGAATTGTTGAGATAGAAAACAGGGAAAAGGTTCATTTTGACACTATTGAAGAGCTTCGAGACGAAAACAATGAATTGATAAAAGTTAACGAAGTGTTAGAGGAGCGAGCCGTAGAAATTGAAGGTGATAATTTAGTATTAGAAGGCAAGATTAAGGACTTATCCGCTACTATTGAAGGGCTTGAACGGACTAACGAATCGTTAAAAATTCAAGTCATAGAGTTAAAAGACGATACTGAGCTTTCATCCGCTACAATTGCGGGGCTGCGAGGCGCAAAAAGAAGATTGACAGAAGTAAACGAATCGATTAAAAGGTATTCTGACGGTCTTGGGGATTTATTAGTTAAACGAGAAGATGAAATCGAGGACTTAAAAATCGAAAACGGCAACTTAAAAAACACAATTGAAGATTTTAACACACCGGAATTACAAATATAAGGAGAAACAATGAGAAAAACAAAGAATAAGCCTACATTAGGAACGAACGAATTTTTTGAGCAGCTGAAAGCCCGTGAGGCAGAATGCACACGGCGAGAGCGGTTAATCAACAAACATCTTGCGGCAGAGCGCAAGGAAAACAAGAAACTTGAAGGGAATTACAGTCTGAAAAAAACTGCAACAAGTGAAAGTTGGATAAAAAGATTTATCCTTGAGAATAAACTTGAGCGGGTTGCACGGATTGAAAAACAGATAACAACAGAGCAAGAAATTAAGTTAAATGCAAAATATCACCGTAAAGATATAATTTATGCACTCGAGGGGATGGACAATTGGAAAAAAGAAGGGCAAACGTGCAATAGAAGGTATGTTAGTGTTTACCATGCTTTAGCTCGCACGTGGCTCAAGGACGCTCCTATAAAGCAGAACATCACTGAGAACAGCAAGGCAGAAAGAATCCCAAAATGGTTTAAAAAGATGGAAGAAGGCGAAAAGAGAACAATCGACAAAATAGAATATACGAAAGAAAACGATAATGAAATAAGCCACAAGGACAAGAATAACAATATATTAATTTTTAGTTTTCAAACAAGGCGATGGATTATTAAGGAGAACTTTGAAAATGAACATAACACACGCTATAAAGACGTATATAAAGCGGAGCGGACTGAAACAATATGAAGTAGCCGAGAAGTTGGGAATCTCCTCCAGTTATTTCAGTTTGTTGCTTAC
>JAYENH010000363.1:0-3275 GCA_034721995.1 Bacteroidota bacterium | reverse complement strand
GGCGGAACCAGAAGCAAGCCGGAAATTGCCGATTATATTTTGGTGTATAGAAATCAAAAGATTGGTGTGATAGAAGCTAAAGCTGAGAGTTTGTCCGCCACCGAAGGAGTAGCGCAAGCCAAGGCTTATGCCGAGAAATTACATATTGATTATACCTACGCCACCAACGGGAAAGAGATTTATAGAATCTCAATGAAAACTGGTGAAGAAGGCGAAATTGAAGATTTTCCAACTCCCGATGAACTTTGGAACGCAACTTTTTCGGATTGGAATGACTGGAAAGACAAATTTGCGAGCGTCCTCAACGAAGGTGAATACGGCAAACGATATTATCAAGAAATTGCCATCAATAATGTTTTAAATGCGGTAGCCGAAGAAAAAGACCGAATACTTTTAACCATGGCGACCGGAACGGGTAAAACCGCCGTGGCTTTTCAAATCGCTTGGAAACTTTTTCATACACGCTGGAATTTGAAACGAGATGGTGTGCGCAGACCGAGAATTTTATTTTTGGCGGATAGAAATATTTTAGCTGATCAAGCGTTCAATGCTTTTTCTGCTTTTTATAAAGACGCGCTGGTTCGAATCAATCCCTTAGATATTCGTAAAAAAGGTGGGGTGCCAATGAGCGGAAGTGTTTATTTTACAATCTTTCAGACTTTTATGAGTGGTCCGGACGGAACACCATATTTTGGCGATTATCCGGCAGACTTTTTTGACTTTATTATTATTGACGAATGTCATCGAGGTGGAGCCAATGACGAAAGCAACTGGCACGGTATTTTGGATTATTTTTCTCCTGCTGTTCAACTTGGCTTAACCGCTACACCAAAACGACAAGACAATGTGGATACTTACCGCTATTTTGGCGAGCCGGTTTATACTTATTCGCTCAAAGAAGGCGTGAATGACGGATTTTTGACACCATTTAAAGTCAAAAGGGTTAAAACGACACTGGATGATTATGTTTACACCTCGGATGACCAGATTATTGAGGGTGAAGTAGAAGAAGGTAAAGTCTATGAAGAAGATGATTTTAATAGAACTATTGAAATCGTAGAAAGAGAAAAACATCGTGTTGGAATTGTGCTAAAAGAAATTAATCAAAATGAAAAAACAATTATATTTTGCGCTAATCAACCACATGCATTATTGATAAGAGATTTGGTAAATCAGATGAAAGAAAGCAAAGATCCAAATTATTGTGTTAGAGTGACAGCTAACGATGGCGCGCGCGGAGAACAATTCTTGCGAGAATTTCAAGATAATGAAAAAACAATCCCGACGATTCTAACCACTTCGCAGAAACTTTCTACCGGCGTGGACGCACGAAATATTCGTAATATTGTTTTAATGCGGCCAGTCAATTCGATGATTGAATTCAAGCAAATTATCGGTCGCGGTACTCGACTTTTTGATGGAAAGGAATATTTCACCATTTACGATTTTGTAGACGCATATAAGCATTTTTCTGATCCTGAATGGGATGGTGAACCGATAGAGGAAGTCTGCTTGAAGTGTGGACAAAGTCCATGCATTTGTAAAGCAAAACCGCCAAAAGTATGCTCTATTTGCGGGCAAAGCCCTTGCATTTGCGAAAAGCCACCTAAAATTTGCCCTGTCTGCGGAAAAGACCCATGTGAATGTGAAAACCCACCAAAGAAAAAACTGAAAATAAAATTGTGTGATGGAAAAGAACGGGAAATTCAACATATGATTTCAACTTCGTTTTATAGCGCGGACGGGAAACCAATTTCGATTCAAGAGTTTATGGATAATATGTTTGGCGCGATGCCGGAATTTTTCAAGAATGAAGATGAACTCAGAAAAATTTGGTCAAACCCAACAACTAGAAAAGCGTTTTTGGATAGTATTGCGGAAAAAGGCTTTGGTAAAGACGAATTAGAAACCCTACAAAAAATGATTGATGCCAAACAAAGCGATCTATTTGACGTTTTAACTTATGTATCATTTTTAACACCACCAATCTCAAGAGTACAAAGAGTAGAGCAATCAAAAGATAAAATATTCCAAGGACTGGATGATAAACAAAAAGAGTTTTTAGATTTTGTGCTTTCTAAATATGAAGAAAAAGGAGTTGAAGAGCTTGACGAAGACAAATTGCCGGTATTATTGAATTTGAAATATCACGCAATTGCAGATGCTGAACAATCACTTGGTGATGTGGATCAAATTCGGTCTATCTTCTTTGCGTTTCAAAAGAGCTTGTATGCTAAAGCAAGCAAGGAGTATGCATAAGAATACAAGATAGGAGTTTTGGGTTCGGGCATTCCCGCCAAAGGCGGACAGGCACCCCTTTTATTCCCCCGCCCGGCTCGCTCGCACCCTCGTTCAACCCATATTCGCCAAAAACTAATTGATTTTAAAAGGAATTTTGGCAGTTTTAATTCTTAATTATAAACACTATGAGAGAACAACAATTATTAACCCCTTGGTATAAAAAATGGTGGGTAGTTACATTGCTCATTATTGCGGGGCTTTCACAAAACTTTATTAACTTAAATACAATATAATTATGACTATGGAAAAAAGAAATTCAATAAACTTTTTGGAGACATTTAAAGTTAATAAAAAGAAGGTTATAATTTTTCTTGTTTTTATTATCTTGGTTTATGCCTTTGGATGTTGGGTGACTCATTTTTCTACCAAACTTGCAAGTATTTGCCCGGAAGGGCCTGAAATTTCATATTTAGATGATAAAAAAATGTCTGGAGGGCAGTATTGCTATCGTTCAATATTTATTCCATTTGATAATTATTACGATCACCCCAATTGTTGTATCACTCTTTCAGATGTGATTTTCAATCATGTCTTGATTTTGATTATAGGACTCTTATTTTATGCAAGTTATTCGATAATTGAATTTTTTATTAAAAGACAAAAAACATAACCTCGCAACTCTTCGCCACTTCGTGGCTCGGTCTCTTTGAGACTCGGATAACAAGGAATATGACTCCGCTTACTTCAGTCGCTCCGCCCTTCTCATATCCTTAAACGTTAGCTGAAATAAATTTTGGCGCACTACAAAAAATAACATTTATATAGGAATTTTATTTTTTAAATTAATAAACATGATTTTATCTAAAAAAGAAGAAAAAATATTGAAATCAATTATTGTCGCTTCTGAAAATGACCCTGACAAACCAGAATTTCCACCAGACAACCCTAAGTTCCCAGCTACACCAACTTTCAAAATAAAAGTGCCTGGATTTTCAAATGTGTGGTTTAAAGATGAAAGTAAAAATTTAACTGGA
>JAYENH010000362.1:0-3277 GCA_034721995.1 Bacteroidota bacterium | reverse complement strand
GGCGGATTGGGGCAAAACCCTTTCAACCCCGCATTGGTTGGCCGTGTATTTTTGCTGATTTCCTTTCCGGTGCAAATGACAAGCTGGCCAAAACCGGGAAACCTTACAAGTTATCTCGATGCTGAAACAGGAGCCACCCCCCTTGCTATTATAAAGGAAGGATTGAATAACGGAGAAAGCTTTTCGTCTTTGATGAGTGAAGTACCGGGCTATGCCAATTTACTGATGGGAAATATGGGAGGCTCTCTGGGCGAAATATCTGCTATTGCACTCCTAATTGGCTTTGCATATATGATTTTCAGGAAAATTATAACATGGCATATTCCTGTTAGCGTACTTGGAACAATTGCAGTATTTTCAGGAATTTTATGGTTGGTAAATCCCGAAGCTAATGCCGATCCACTGTTCCATCTGCTTACCGGAGGGGCAATGCTAGGAGCAATATTTATGGCAACCGATATGGTTACATCACCCATGAGTATTAAAGGGCAGGTAATATTTGGAGTTGGCATTGGTATCCTCACAATTGTAATAAGGGTATTTGGGGCATACCCCGAAGGTGTTTCATTTGCTATTCTTATTATGAACGCCTTTGTTCCATTGCTAAATACGTATATAAAACCAAAACGCTTTGGGGTTAATAAATGATGATTTATTATTGATTATTGATTAATGAATATTACTTAATAGGAAATAATGTACAAAAATGATTTAATAGAACGAACGAAGATATTTGCACATCGCAGTGTGAAACTTGCATTGTTGCTTCCGGATACCAGGCTTGGAAATCATATTCAGGGACAATTGATAAGATGTTCAACTTCGGTTGCGGCTAATTACAGGGCATCCTGTGTAGCATTATCTAAAAAGAGTTTCATTGCTAAAATTAGTATTGTAATTGAAGAAGTTGATGAATCGAACTTTTGGTTGTTTTTTATTAAGGATGAAAATCTTTTGCCTGGAAACAAAGAATTAGAGGATTTGATAATTGAATCAGCAGAGCAAACATCAATATTCATTTCATCAAGAAAAACAGCCCAACAGAATTTAATAAAAAAGGACTAATTCATTTAACAATAATAAATAATCATTAGACGATAATAAATAATCATTAGACAATAATAAATAATCATTTAAAAGGATGGCAAAAAAGGAATCGACTTTTATTAATATGGTGCTTACCTTATTTATAGTGGCATTGGCTGCATCTACTGCGCTGGGCTACATTTACGAGTTAACAAAAGAGCCCATTCGCCTTGCAAAAGAGAAAAAGGTAACCGATGCAGTTAAAGCTGTCCTGCCGCCTTTCGATAGTTTACATGTTTCGTATAAACTTATGCCTGCTGACGAAAAAGACAGCCTGGAATTTTTTCCTGCCTATAATGCAGAAGGTGAATTAGTCGGCACTGCCGTTAAATCATATACAAATACAGGTTTTAGCGGATACATTGCAATTATGGCAGGTTTTACAAAAGACGGAAATATATCGGGGTATGCAATTTTAGACCATAAAGAAACCCCGGGACTGGGAACAAAAATGGAGCCCTGGTTCAAAAACCCCGATAAGCCGGGCCGATATATTATTGGAAAAAACCCATCGATCAATAATTTAACGGTTTCGAAAGACGGCGGCGAAGTTGATGCAATTACGGCCGCAACAATTTCGGCCCGTGCATTTCTTGATGCTTTAGACCGTGCAGCGAAAACTTTACCAGTTGAAAAAGGAGGGAAAAAATGAGCAAATTAAATATTTTCACCAGAGGGTTTATTAAAGAAAATGCCGTATTTACATTAGTTCTCGGATTGTGCCCGGCATTGGCAGTAACCACATCGGCCGAAAATGGCCTGGGGATGGGGCTTGCTACCACATTCGTTTTGTTGATGTCGAATATTGTAGTTTCCCTGATAAAATCACAAATTCCCGATAAAGTAAGGATTCCATCTTTTATTGTGATTATTGCATCTTTTGTAACAATAGTGGAATTGACAATGCAAGCTTATTTGCCAGGCCTGTTCGAGGCACTTGGTTTATTTATCCCTCTTATAGTTGTAAACTGCTTGATTTTAGGACGTGCCGAGGCTTTTGCATCAAAAAACAATGTTGTCGATTCAATACTTGATGGACTTGGAATGGGACTTGGATTTGCATTTGCACTTACATTACTTGGAGGTATTCGCGAAATTCTTGGCAATGGTTCTTTCTTTGGGTTCAGGTTTATGGAAGGCGATGGCATGTTGGTATTCATACTTTCGCCGGGAGGCTTTCTTGTTTTAGGATACTTAATTGTATTAATGAATAAATTGAAAAAAGCCTGATGATTGATAATTGATTATTGTCTATTGATTATTTTACAAAAAGGAAATATCAAAAAACAGAAAAGAATAAATAACTCATAATGAATGGTCAATAATAGGGTAATTATAAATTAAGCAATAATAAATAATAAATAATAAATAATCAATTAAGAGATGGAATATATACTGATTATCATATCTGCAATTTTTGTCAACAATATTGTATTGGCGAAATTCCTCGGCATTTGCCCTTTCATGGGTGTTTCCAATAAAGTTGAAACCTCAATTGGTATGACCGGGGCTGTTGCTTTTGTAATGATTATTGCAACCATAGTTACCTACCTTATCCAAAAATACATACTCGAAGTATTTGAAATACAGTTTATGCAAACCATTACATTTATTTTGGTTATAGCATCGCTGGTTCAGCTCGTCGAAATTATACTAAAAAAAGTATCTCCCCCACTATATCAGGCATTAGGTGTATTTTTACCCTTGATTACAACAAACTGTGCTGTTCTCGGTGTAGCTATCCTTACTATTCAGTATGATTACAACCTGATGGAAGGAGTTGTTTTTGCACTTGCAAATGCAGTTGGTTTTGGTTTGGCATTGATAATTTTTGCCGGCCTGCGCGAACATTTAGACATGATGAATGTTCCAAAAGCTATGAAAGGAATTCCTATTGCATTTGTTGTAGCAGGTTTGCTTGCCCTTGCTTTTATGGGTTTTTCGGGAATCGTTTAGAGTATTGAGTATTTAGTATCAGGTAATTAGTATTGAGAAATAGAACATTAGAATAATTCCACAAATAGGTGGGAATAAAAACATTTCAAAAGGACAATTCATGAGAATTGTCCTTTTTGTTGAAATATAAGGAGAACAGCTATAAAATTATTGCTAATTTTGCAAACATAAAAGAAGTATTATAATACAGTTACAATTATCCGAAATAACAGAACAACGTTTAAAGCAAGTAATG
>JAYENH010000361.1:0-3281 GCA_034721995.1 Bacteroidota bacterium | reverse complement strand
TTATTGTTGCGGTACATTGTTTCGATTCGAGGTTTACCATTAGGGTAAAACCTTCGCCATATTCCATGTAGCATATCGTTTTCGTATGTTTCCTCTGCAGCAATTTTGCCATCAGGAAAATATTTGTAGAATTTCCCGTGCTTTAATCCTCCCTGGTACGATTCTTTTGCAATAAGGCTTCCATCGCTGGTATAATAATTCCAGATGCTATCCTTTTTTTGTTGGAAGTAATTTCCTGTAGCAGCAATTTTTTTATTCTGATGAAAAAGTTTTGCATGGCAAATCTGCGTAATCTCATTGTAGTTTAAGTCGGTGCTAAGGCCACCTTTCTCGAAATAGCGTTTAAAATTTCCAACTGGTTTATTATCCTTAAAATAGCCTTCGTAAGCAATATTCCCATTTTTGTAAACTTTTTTCCAATGACCCTGTTTAAACCCGTTAATGTCGATATAATTAACCAGGGTATCTCCCTTTTGTCCAACATTCTGGCCTATTGCCTGAAACGACAAAACAATAATACATATCATACTTATAAAAATACTGCGCATAATCACATCATTTAATGTGCTCAAAAATAAAAATTTACTTTAAGAAAAAACTCCAAATATTCAGGAAAGGTATAATTAATTTCGATCTCTTCAATAATATCGATGCCAATTTCCCTGTATCAACATTACAATTAAACGGTACTTGATTTGTTTTCCTCTATTGCTTTTTTTTTTGCAATTTGCAGCGAAAGGAATTTTGAATCGTATTTTGAATCAAACTTAGATAGTTGAAACAGGCTTACAAAAACATACATGAAGATTTAATCGAAGCTTGTAAGGTTTATGACCGGAATGCGCAAAACCGGATTTACAAACTGTATTATAGAGCTATGTTTAATACAAGCCTGCGGATTGTCAATAATCAGGTAGAGGCCGAAGATGTTATGCAGGAGTCTTTTTTATCGGCTTTCGAGAAAATCGACCAGTACAGTGGAACAGTAAGTTTTGGCGCATGGTTAAAAAGAATTGTCATAAACCGCTCAATTGATACTGTGAAAAATAAAAAAATACAGTTTGAAGAAATAAAAGATAATCTGCATAACGAATTGATATCGGAAGAAGTTGAAGAAAATAATGACAAGAAACAAAACATAGAAAAAATAAAAGAATGTGTTGAAAAATTGGCCAATGGATACAAGATTATCCTGTCGCTATATTTATTTGAAGGCTATGACCACGAAGAGATTGGAGCGATTATGAAAATATCAAGCTCTACTTCGCGCTCACAGTTTGCACGGGCAAAAAAGAAGTTGTTAGAATTGATGAATGGAAATTAAAAATTGGAAAATGGTGAATGGTCGTCAGCATTATTTATAGATAAGGAATAATTTGGCTGTTCAATATTATGGAACTTTGAACAAAAATAATATGGATATAGAAAAAATAATACAAGACAACAGGGAGGCTTTCGATATATCGGAGCCGGACGACGGACACTTTGCCCGCTTTAATCTAAAGTTAGATGAGAAATTCAGCAAAAAGAAAAAAAGAATTTTTGTATCCTATTTAAAGATTGCTGCTGTTTTTGCCCTTGTACTTATGTCAACATTTTGGTTGTATGAGAAGTTTTCATCCAATCCTGTTCAGCAAAAGAATGGAATAATTACTTTGTCGGAAATTTCGCCCGATTATGCCGAAGTTGAATTTTTCTACACCTCAAATATCAATACGAGCCTAGACGAGCTTAGCCGAAATTTCAGCGAAGGCGATAAACTGAAAAGCAAATTACTTAATTCGGAATTTGAACACTTGGATTCACTTTATCGCGGACTTCAAAAGGAATTGGCCTTAAACCCAAACGATGAACAAATTATTGATGCTATGATTGTTCACTATCGTACAAAACTTGAAATAATATTAACTGTACTAAATCAACTACAAAAAGCTAAAACCCTTAAAACTAATTATCATGAAAAAAATGAAATGTAAATTATTGCTAATCCTCAGTCTTATTTTTACTCTGACAGGATTTGGCCAGAACGGAATTGAAAAGAAAATAACTAAAGAATTTCCTGTTGATGTTGGGAGCGAATTTGTGATCATGCACAAATTTGGAGACATCAGTATTGAAAATTGGAATGAGAATAAAATACTCATTGATGTATCAATTGTTGCCGATGCAAAAAACCAGGATAAGGCAGAAAAGTTGTTCAACGAAGTAGAAATAGATTTTAGTACAAAAGGTAAAAGTATTAGAGTAAAAACTTCATATAAATCCCAACTTGTACACAAAGATGTTACGGTGAATTATAAAATAAAAATGCCTCATTACATAGAACTTGACCTTACTAATAAATTTGGTTCTGTTTTTATAAATGAGATTAGCGGTAAATCCAGAATTGCAGTTTCCTATGGAAGCCTGAAAGCCGAAAAGTTATTATATAATGATACCAAGCCACTAAGTCGAATTATCCTTTCTTATGGGAGTGCCGAAATCACAAAATGTAGCTGGCTTCAAATCGACACGAAATATTCGTCGCTGGAAATTAACAAAGCAAAAGCTTTAGTTATTGACAGTCGTTTTTCTAATATTGAAATAGATGAGTGCCATTCGATTATAGCAACATCAAAATATGACAACTACGAAAATGGAAGTGCCAACAACCTTGTGCTTACGGCAAAATTCACAAACTTCGAAATTGGAAATATCAGCAATAAACTAGATCTTAATTTTGAATATGGAGGTTTTGAAGCAGGAAACGTGGCTGCCGGGTTCAAGTTAATAAAGATTAAAAACAAATATGGCGAAGTAGATTTGCGAATCGATTTGAGTGCTTCTTATGTTTTAGATGCCCATAGCAAATATTGTATTATCGATTTTTCGAGTGCCAATTCTGTTGAACATCAGGAATATGGAAGCGAAAATTCTTACAAAGGAATTGTTGGGAGTGATAAGGAAACGAAATCGAAAGTAATTATTGAAAGTAAATATGGTAGCATAGATTTGGATTAGATATTGGCCATTGATCACAATGCTAAACTACCAATAAATCTTTATTTTGGAATATGATTGTAAAAACCCTATTTTCGTAGCTTATTGCTTGAGATATGAAAAAAAACTATAGCTGGGGAATATTTATTTATGTTATCATATTCATAGCTTTCACTTTTGTCAATTGCTCTTCGCAGCAACAAAGAACAAGGCTTAAAAATGTTGCCTCTACATATAACCCAAGCAAAACAAGCATCCATCCTGTTTTCAGGGTTTATCACATTTCCGATAGCATTAGTCGT